>JADFPK010000128.1 GCA_022562375.1 Pseudomonadota bacterium | reverse complement strand
TCCGGGATCGCCCTGAGCCCGGCATAGGCGAGCAGCGCGACCAGCGGCGTCCAATGCCAGACTTCCATCAACATCACCGTGATCCAGGCATCGAGAGGGGCCGCGGTAGGATCGAACCGGATGCCGAGGCCGTCGAGAAGGACACCGATAAAGCCGATGTCGGGGCGGGTGAAGATGATCCACATGGTGCCGATGACGTTCCAGGGGATGAGCAGCGGCAGGGCGAGCACGACGAGCGACACCGACACGCCCCAGCCGCGCCTCGGCATCGCCAGCGCGATCGCCACGCCGAGGGGGATCTCGATGAGCAGCGCCAGCCCGGAGAAGGTCAGCTGACGGCCGAGCGCGTCGTGCAGGCGCCGGTCGCCGAACACCTCCTCGAACCACTCGGCGCCGACGAAGCCCCGGTTGCCTGGCCCGAAGATGTCCTGGACCGAGGTGTTGACCAGCGTCATCAGCGGGATGATCGCCGACAGCGCGACGATCACCAGCACCGGCACGAGCAAGAACCAGGCCCTGTTGTCTTGCCACTTGTTCACCCGTCCGTCCCCCGTCCTATTCGACCAGCCGGCCGTCGGCGTAGACCTTGGTCCACTCCGGCGGGAAATTCAGATAAGCCCACTCGCCCGGCACGTCGTGGTCCTCCGGCACCTTGACCTTGAGCGCGAGCTTGCCGAGGCTCACCGTCACGATCTTGAAATTGCCGAGGTTCTCGGCCGAACGGACGCTGACCGGCACGTTGCCTTGCTCGGCGGAAGCCCTGAGGCGCAGGAACTCGGGCCGGATGCCGAGCACCAGTTCGCCGCCCGCCGCCCGTCCGCGCGCGGCGACACCTTCACCGAGGGCGATCGGCGCGCCTTCGACGATGGCGGCATTGCCGTCGATCCGGCAGGGCATGAGGTTCATGCCCGGGCTGCCGATGAAATACCCGACGAAGATATGCCGGGGGTTTTCGAAGAGCTCTTGCGGCGAACCGGTCTGGAGCACCTCGCCTTGGTCCATGATCACCACCTGATCGGCGAAGGTCAGCGCCTCGTTCTGGTCATGGGTGACGTAGATCAGCGTGGTGCTGAACCGTTCCTGGATCTGTTTGAGCTTGCGGCGCAACAGCCACTTGAGGTGCGGGTCGATGACGGTCAGCGGCTCGTCGAACAGGATGGCGGCGACGTCCTTGCGCACCAGGCCCCGGCCAAGGGAGATTTTCTGCTTGACGTCCGCCGTCAAGCCACTGGCGCGGCGCTTGAGATCCGCCGTCAGTTCCAGCATCTCGGCGACCTCGTGGACGCGCGAGCGAATTTCGTTGCGGTCGAGCCTACGGTTGCGCAAGGGAAAGGCGAGGTTGTCGAACACCGTCATGGTGTCGTAGATCACCGGGAACTGGAAAACCTGAGCGACGTTGCGATCCCGGGGCGCCAGCCCGGTGACGTCGCGACCGTCGATCAGGACCCGGCCTTCGCTCGGCCGGATGAGCCCGGAAATGATGTTCAGCGTCGTCGTCTTGCCGCAGCCCGATGGTCCGAGCAAGGCGTAAGCGCCGCCATCCCGCCACACCGTGTCGAGGCGCTTGAGCGCGTAATCCTCGGGCGTCCGGGGTCTCGCCATATAGGCGTGGGCGACCTCCTTCAGTTCGATCAGCGCCATCGCCGCTCCTTGGTATTACCGTGGCGTCCCGCCGCCGGGTGGCGCCGGCGCGGCCACCAGCCGGCCGGTGGCGGCGAACACGAAGAGGCGGGCGGCATCGAGGAAGACGTCGATCGGCTGGCCGAGGTCGAAGCTGTGCACCCCTTGCTGCCGCACCACCCACGCCGCGCCGCCGTGACGGATATGGATCAAGGTCTCCGACCCGCTGACCTCGGCGAGATCGACGGTGGCGCCGAACCTGAACTCGTGGGCCGGCGAGGAAACGACCGAAAGATGGCCGGCGCGCACCCCGAAGCGGTAGGGGCCCGGCGACAGTTGGCCGAGGTGTCCGGCAAGGGGCAGGCGGATGTCCCCGCCGAGGCGCGCCTCGCCGTCGACGATTTCGCCGTCGATCATGTTCATCGGCGGATCGGAGAAGATGTCGGCGACGGCGACCGATGCCGGATTGTTAAAGACCTCGAGCGTCGGTCCCGATTGGAGTATGCGGCCCTCGTCGAGGACCACGGCGGCGCCACCCAGCATCAAGGCCTCGCTCGGTTCGGTGGTGGCGTAGACGACGATGGTTTCCCGTTCCCGGAACAGTTCCCGCATCTCGGCGCGCAGTTCCTCGCCAAGCTTGGTGTCGAGATTGACCAGCGGCTCGTCGAGCAGCAAAAGATGGGCGTCCTTGACCAGCGCCCGGGCGATGGCGGTGCGTTGCTGCTGGCCGCCGCTCAACTCGCCCGGCCGGCGGTCGAGAAGCGCCTCGATGCGCATGGTGATCGCCGCCTCGCGCACCTTGAGGTCGATCTCATGCTTCGATAGCCGGGTCCGCAGCCTGAGGGGCGAGGCGATGTTGTCGTAGACGGTGAAGGAGGGGTAGTTGATGAAATTCCGATAGACCATGGCGACGGAGCGCCGGCGCACGGAGACGCCGGTGACGTTCTCGCCGTCGACCAGCACCCGGCCGGCGCTCGGCCTGTCGAGACCGGCCATCAGGCGCATCAGCGACGTCTTGCCCGCCAGGGTCGGGCCGATCAGGACGTGAAGCGTTCCCGGCGACAACTCGAGCGTGATATCGTCGATGTGGGTTTCGCCGCCGACGGTCCTGGTGACGTTCTCGAGCTTCAGGCTCATCGGCCCGGCGCCCCGTCACGCGGGGAGCCGTCCCTGGCGGCGCCGGACAGAGTGTGATGTCCGGCCCGCGCGTTCGTATCCAGCCGAGTTGGCAGGGTCAACCCAGTACCCATGGCTCTCCCCGTAATTTTATTCTTTCGCCGGCGAAGGGTTGTGGTCCGCGGCGAATGCTCATTTTTCCCCAGTGGGGTGGAACGTCAAGGGATGCGCACCGCCCACGCCGTCCAGTCTACAGCCTTGCGCCCATTTTGGAAGGATGGCGGGGCCATTATGGAAGGATGGGCGTCCTTATCGGACCTGGCGGAGAAGCAACTCGAGGGCGGCTTGGACGCCCTGGAGGCGGACCTCGCCGCGATCGCCGCCGAAGACGTGGCGTTCCGCCAGGGTCTCGGCGCCTTTTCTCGCCGCCGCCAATTGCACCAGGCCGACGGGCTTGGCGGGGGTCGCGCCGCCGGGACCGGCGATGCCGGTGATGGCGACGGAAAGCTCGGCCGGCGCGCGGGCGAGCGCCCCTTCGGCCATGGCTTGGGCGACCTCCCGGCTGACGGCGCCGTGGGCCTCGATGAGATCCGCCGGAACGCCGAGAAGCTCGGTCTTGGCGGCGTAGGAATAGGCGACGAAGCCGCGTTCGACGACGTTGGAGGCGCCGGGGATTTCGGTCAGCGCGGCGGCGATCAGGCCGCCGGTGCAGGATTCCGCCGTGACGATGCGCAAGCCCGCCGCCTCGCAGGCCCTGACGACCCTTTCAGCCAGCTCGATTGTTTTCTCAGGAAACACCGACAACTTTCTGTAAGAAAATGAGAAAAAGAAACAGAGCCATGGCGGAATAGAGGCTTGCGAGGAAATCGTCGGCGATGACGCCGAGACCGCCCTTGAGCCGCTCCTCCGCCCAACTCACCGGCCATGGTTTGAAGATGTCGGCGAGGCGGAACAGCACCAGGCCGGCGGCGTAAGGCAGGAACTCGGCCGGCGCCAAGGCGAGGGTGAGCAATTGGCCGGCGATCTCGTCGATAACGATTTCGGGCGGGTCCTCGGCGCCGGTGGCGCGGATATAGACATCGGCCGCCCACCAGCCGGCGGCGAAGACGGCGATCGCCGCGACGCCCACTCCGGCGCTACCGAAGCGGCTCCAGATCACCCAGGCGAGCGGCAGGGCGGCGAGCGAGCCCCAGGTTCCCGGCGCCCGTGGTAGCCGCCCGATGCCAAATCCCGTCGCCACCAGATTGGCCGGGTGCCAAAAGGAAAGCCCGGTGGCCGGGGCGCCGCTGGTCATGGCGGGTTCACTCCGATGCCAGGCGCACCGTCGCCACCGCCTGGGCGGCGATACCCTCGCCACGGCCGAGGAACCCCAGACCGTCGGTGGTCGTCGCCTTGACGTTGACCTTGTCCGGGGCGATGCCGAGCAACCCGGCGATGCGGGCGCGCATGTCCGCCCGGTGGGGTCCGATTTTCGGCTTTTCACAGATCAGCGTGATGTCGACGTGGCCGATCTCGCCGCCGCGATCGGCGATCAGGCCGACGGCGTGACGGAGGAAGATCGCGGAATCGGCGCCCCGCCACTTCGGGTCGTCGGGCGCGAAGTGCTCGCCGATATCGCCGGCGCCGATGGCGCCAAGAAGCGCATCGGTCAGCGCGTGCAGGCCGACATCGGCGTCCGAGTGTCCGGTGAGGGTGGCGTCGTGGGGCACCTTGACGCCGCACAGCATGAGATGTTGCCGGCCGTCCCGGCCGTCGCCGAAGCCGTGGACATCGAAGCCGAGCCCGGTCCTGACATCGCCTTTGGCCGCCCCGAGCAGCCTCTCGGCGCGTTCGAGATCCTCGGGCGTCGTCAGCTTGAAGTTTTCCTCGCTGCCGGCGACCAGCGAGACGGTGAGCCCGGCGCGCTCGGCGATGGCGGCATCGTCGGTCGGCTCGTCACCGGGCTCGCCGGCGGCGAAGGCCCGGTGGGCGGCGAGAATATCGGCGAAGCGGAAGGCCTGGGGTGTTTGCGCCCGCCACAGGCCTTGGCGGGGAACGGTTTCGATGATGCGTGCCCCATCGCCGCGTTTAAGAGTATCGCTTAGCGGCACCGCGGCGATGGCGCCGGGGGCGTGGTCCAGGGCGGCGATCACCCTGGCGATGGTGGCGGTATCGACGAAGGGCCGGGCGGCGTCATGGATCAGCACCCGATCGGGCGCCAGCTCGGCCAGGCTTTCGAGGCCGAGGCGCACCGATTCGCGGCGCGTCGCGCCACCCGTCACCGGCGCCAACAGATCGAGCCCCGCCACCGCCTCGGCGTATCGGTCCCGGTCGTCCTCATGGATCACCACGCGCACCGCACCGATGCCGGGGTTGGCGGTGAAGGTGGCGGCGGAATGGCGCAGCACCGGCGCGCCGGCGAGCGGCAGGTATTGTTTCGGCACCTCGTGACCGAAGCGCTCGCCGCGTCCGGCGGCGACGATCAGGGCGGCGCAAAGGGGCATCGGTTCTCCAATCCGGGGACACTGCCCGACACCCTAATCGTCCCCTTTATACTTGCCAAGGGCGGGCTTGCCGGTGAGATCGGGTAACGGCCCGCCGCCGCGGGGGAGGGGGGCTGGTTCCAGACCCCGGTCCCATAAGGCGCCTTCAAGCCCATGACGAGCCTTCAAGCAGGGGCAATCGGTGTTATAGTCCCCGGCCATGGCCAATGAGTGGATCTTCGGATTCTCCGCGCTCGCCGCCCTTCTTCCCGCCTTGCTCCTCGTCCATCGCGGCGCCTTCGACGCGGGTGGACGCCCGCGGACGATCTACTGGGCGCTGATGGCGGTCGCCGTGGCCGGGCCGGTCAGCTGGACATTGGCGCAGCTCGGTGGCGGTTGGCGTACCGGCCTGTCGATGGCGCTGTGGCTCACCATCTCCGTCACCATCGTGA
>JADFPK010000127.1 GCA_022562375.1 Pseudomonadota bacterium | reverse complement strand
TGGGGCCCATCATCTCGCTCTTGATGATCTCGGAGAAGCCGATGATGGCGTTCAAGGGCGTCCTCAATTCGTGGCTCATGAGGGCGAGGAAATCGGACTTGGCGCGGTTGGCGCCCTCGGCCTGGTCGCGCGCCATCGCCAGGTCCTCGGCCAGACCCGCCAACTGGACGCCCTGTTCTTCGTACTGACTTTTGGCGGCCTCGAGTTCGATGACGTGCAGCTGCATGTGTTCCTCGCTCTCGCGCAGCGCCGCCTCGGCCTGTTTGCGAGCGGTGATGTCCCGCAGATAGGCCGTGATGATGTGCATTGCACCCGATTTTCTGGCGATGATGGCGATCTCGATAGGAAATTCGCTGCCATCAGCCCGCACGGCGGTCAGTTCGATGCGTTTACCGAGCACCGGTCCCTCCCGGTTTCGAGATAACACTTGAAGCCCTTCTTGTGGGCCCCGCGCATCGCCGGCGGCACGATGAGATCGACCATGCGCTTGCCGAGCACGGCGCCGCGGCTATGGCCGAATGTGCGCTCCGCCGCCGGGTTCCATTCGATAATGCGGCCGTGCTGGTCGATCGTCACGATGCAGTCGAGAGCCGAGCCGAGGATCGTTGCCTTGAGCGCCTCGCTTTCGCGCAGCGCGGCCTCCGCCTGTTTGCGCTCGGTGATGTCGGTGAAGGTGTTGACACAGCCGCCACCCGGCAACGGATCGCGGTGTACGAAAATTACGCGGCCATCGGAATCGAGATGTTCGCCGGACCACGGCTTGCCTTGGCGAAGCGCGTCGACACGTTTCCTGACCTGTTCCTCCGGATCGCCCGGCCCGTAATCCCCCCGTTCAGCCTGGTAACGGGCCATTTCCTCGAACGATAAGCCGAGGCGAACGAAGCCGGGCGGGTAGCCGCGGAAATCGCAAAATTTCTCGTTGAAGGCAACGAGGCGAAGCTCGGCGTCGTAGACCGCTATTCCCTGGGACATGTTATCGAACGTCGTCTCTATAACCCGAGATTGCCTGTCGAGCTCCTCCTTCGCTCGTTTGCGTTCCGTGATGTCGGTGAAGGTGGTGACGTAACCGCCGCCCGGCAGTGGCTCGCGGCGCTTGTCGAGGACAATCCCGCGGGCGGTGGTGATCTCCTTACGATCCGGTTTCATCTGGTTCCTGAGGGCGACGCGCTCGCGCACCAGCTCCTCCGGCTCGCCGTCGCCGTAATCACCCCGTTCGGCCTTGAAACGGGCGATTTCCTCGAACGGCATGCCGAGGCGGATGAAACCGGCCGGATAGTCCAGCAGATCGACATATCGCTGGTTGAAGGCGATGAGATTGAGATCGGCGTCACGGACGACGATACCGCCGGACATGTTGTCGAAGGTCGTCTTGAGGATGTGGGCGGTGCGGGCAACTTCGTCCTGGGCCTCCTGGCGCTGGGCGCCGATTTTCAGCGCCATCAGGACCGGGACGATCAGCGCCAGCGCGGCCAGCACCGTGGTCACCAGAATTTGTCCCCAGCTTTCGTGGAGCGACTCCTTTTCGTGTCCGACGCCCACAAGCGTCTCGACGATCTCCTCGAGCCCGAACTCCCAGCCCGCCGCGAGCAGGAACACGGAAAGCACCGTCAGGGACGCGAAGCAGAGGACATGCCAAATCTTCATGCCGCCCGCTCCGTCCGAGGGGATGTTACGGTGGTGCTCATAGCCCTGGCTGGTATCCACCCATGATCCAATCACGCTTCGCGCCGTTTCGCCCGCCGTCGCCGGCACGCAATTCATCGCCCGGGCCGCGAAGCCCGTGAAGGTGTTCCGCCCCAGGCTTTCATGAATTACTAACTATTCTCTTTCCAATTAGTGAAGAAAATGTTGATAAATAACATCTTTATTAGAGCGGACCTTTTCTCAAGGCGCTTTTATTAATCTATGTTATCGAATTAAATTATCTCGATTAGATTGATATAACTTTATATTTTCTCCTCTCCGCAATATGGCGCCGAGTGGACGGCGCGACGGACGCGCTCGGCGGTTCCGTTGAAGCGAATGACACTTTCATTCCCGAGGTGGCATTCCCGAGGTGGACGCCGTCGCCAAAAGGGTCCTCGGCGCGACGGTCAGCGAAATCGAGTCCGGTCTCCGAATGCCACCGGACGGCGTTTCCCTCGGGGCATTGCGAACCACTCACGCGGAGGGCGCCCGACACGAGTGCGCCGTGGCTTTGCGCGCGATCGCTAAAATTTGCGCAAAAGTTTACTAACCTATTGATGATAAATGGTTTTTAATGACTTCTTAGCGATGGCAGGGCATAGTGGAGGGGATGAGTTCAACCCTCGATGTCGCCGTAAGCGGCTTGCAGGCGGCGTCGGCGCGCCTTTCGGTCGCGGCCGAAAATATCGTCAACGCCCGCTCCCGCTCGCCGGTCGAGCCCGAAGGCCCCGATGGCCCCAAAGGCAAGGTGCCCGAGGAGGTCTACCGGCCCCAGCGGGTGGAGCAGCGCTCGCGCGCCGAGGGTGGCGTTTCGGCGGAAAGGCGGCCGGTGGAGCCGGCTACCGTCACCGAACAGGATGCCAGGAGTCCCACCGGCTATTCCGCCGTTCCCAACGTCGATTATGGCCGCGAGTTGGTCGAACTGCGCCTGGCGGCGCAGAGTTACAGGCAGAATATCGAGGTCATCCGCGCCCAGATGGAAATGGACGAGGCCCTGCTCGACATCGAGGTTTAGGGACAACGACCCGACCGGCGCGCGGCCGCCAAACTCCGGCACTTTTCGGACGCCTCCGCCGGCCGGCGCCATCGCCCGGTTGGTAAGCCTGGCCGGAACGGTTGGCGATTCGGCGTCTGGAGGTTAAAGTCGCGGCCATGTGCGAGCTTCTCGGCATGAGCGCCAACGTCCCGACGGACATCCGTTTCAGTTTCTCCGGTCTGATGCAGCGGGGCGGGCGCACCGGACCCCACCGGGACGGATGGGGCATCGCCTTTTACGACGGCAAGGGGTGCCGCACCTTTCTCGATCCCAAAGCGAGCGCGGACTCGGAGATCGCCGGCCTGGTGCGGCGCTATTCGATCAAGAGCCGCAACGTCATATGCCATATCCGCCAGGCCACCCATGGCCGCGTGTGCCTTGAAAATACCCATCCGTTCGTCCGCGAACTATGGGGGCGGCACTGGTCCTTCGCCCATAACGGCCGCCTCAAGGGCATCAAGCGTTGGCCGCTCGAATTTTACAAGCCCATCGGCACCACCGACAGCGAACACGCCTTCTGCTGGATCTTGGACCAGCTGCGCGGACGTTTCCCGACACCGCCGAAACGCCCGCGCGCGCTCTGGCATGCCGTCGGCGAGCTGACGACGCGCGTGAACGGGCTCGGCATCTTCAATCTGCTGTTGAGCGATTCCCGCTGTCTTTACGGTTACTGCAGCACCGAGCTGGCGTGGCTGACGCGCAAGGCGCCGTTCGGCAAGGCCAGCCTGATCGACACCGATTTGACGGTCGACTTCGCCAAGGAGACGACGCCGAACGACGTCGTGACGGTCATCGCTACCCGCCCGTTGACACGGAACGAAGAATGGACCGTCATGAAGCGGGGTAGCCTGGTCGTGTTCCGGAAGGGCGAGCCGGTGTTGGCCTAGGAACCATCCGCTTGGCTGAAGGGGCGAAGGTCGTCCTCAGGTCCGTCCAGCCATAGGCCCATTCGCGCAGATCGACGCCCCAGAACCGCTGCTCGCGCACGGCGGTCAACTTGCCGCCCATGGTGTGGTAGAAGAACCGCGCCGGATTGTCCGCCAGCACCCATATCACCGCCGAATCCATGCCCCTTGCCGCCAGCGTCGCGAATAGGCGGCGCAACAATCTTCTGCCGATGCCCTGGCCTTGAAAATCGGGAAGCACATAAAGCGTGAATACCTCTCCCTTATAGGACAGCGCATCGCCCCGCATCTTGCCGCAACTGCCGAATCCGACGATGCCGGAGACGGCGTCGTTGGCGATGACGACCACTTGGCCGCTGGCCGGCAGGGCGAGTTCCTCGGCCCATATCTGGGTCAGGCGGCGGTGCGACAGGCCGACCAGCGCCGGAACGGGAATCAGCCCGGCATAAGTGTCGCGCCAGGTATCGACATAGACCCTGGCAATCCCGGGGGCGTCGGAAGCCCGTGCGGGACGGATCATCGCCATGGCTGTCCGGCTTTGCCGGTCATGGTGGCACTCCCCTTTCGACCGCGACGGGTTGGCGCCGGACCGAATCCGGGCATTTCCCGCTCTCTTGTCGCCGCCGGCGCCCCGATCACCTATGGTGCCTGGGGCCGGACGAATAGGGAAATTTAGCACGTCGAGGCGCCGAATGCCATGGGTTGCGCGCCTATCTCCGATTTGGCCGCGGGGGCCCGAATTAGGCCACGGGGACCCGAATTAGGCCGCGGGGGCCCGAATTAGAGGGTGATTCAGCCGAATTGCCCGACTACCAGGCGGCCGCCGCCGGTGATGCTGACGGTGTGGAACTCCGAACTGATGGTCTTCACCTTAAGCCAGCCCGTAGCCTTGCACTCATCGATGGTGCGCCAGAGGATCGAGCCTTCGGGCAGTTCCTGGACGGCGATATCGCCGGACATCACCAGAAGCTCGAGGAGCAGCCTCTGCTGCGGTAAGGGGGCGGCCATATAGCGTATTCTCCCAGCCGTGTTTTTCGCCTGTTTCTTCCGTTATCCGGGAAACAACATAGGGCAGGAGCGAAACGGAGCAAAATCAAATCCCCAGACGCCGCCCTTTGGCCAATGAACGGCCGGACCGGATCATGGGTGAGCGATTGCCGCTTACCGGAAGGCATGTCATATCTGGTCGTCACCGCCGCGCGGCGGAGCGCGGCGCCGATATCGAGGGATTGTCGGCAATGACATCACCCGCCAAGGTCACCGTAATCGGCGCCGGCATCGTCGGCATCGTCAGCGCCAACTTTCTTCAGCGCGACGGCCACGCCGTTACGGTGGTGGATTCCCGCCCTCCCGGCGAGGGCTGCTCCTTTGGCAACGCCGGCAATATCAGCCCGGGTTCGTGCCTGCCGATCGCCCTGCCCGGCGTCCTTGCCAACGTCCCGGCCTGGCTTTTCGATCCTTTGGGGCCGTTGCGCCTTCGCCTTGGCTATCTGCCCCGGGCGTTGCCGTGGTTCGCGCGCTTCGCCCGGGCGGCGACGCGTGATCGGGCGCAAGCGACCGCGTGCGCGCTTCGTACCTTGCATGTGCGAACGCTCGATCTTTACGAATCCCTGATCGGCGAGGCCGGGGCGCCCGAGTTGATTACCCGCCCCGGTCAGCTCCATGTCTATGAAACCGACGACGCCTTCGCCGGCGCGCTCCTCGGCAGGGAAATTCTCCATGAGTGCGGCGTCGAGATGGAAGAACTCGATGGGCCCGCCATCCGCGATCTCGAGCCGTCCCTGGCGCCGATCTTTGCGCGCGCCGTCTTCTTTCCCGGCCATGGCTTTTGCCTCAGCCCGTTGCGCCTCGTCCAGACACTCGCCGAGAAATTCGTGCGTTCCGGGGGGACCATTCTACGCCGGACCGTGACCGGCTTCGAAATCGGACCCGAGGGGCCGGAGCGGCTCCATACCGATGCCGGCGATCTCGATGTCGAGTACCTGGTCATCGCCGCCGGCGCCTGGTCGGGAAAGCTGACGGCCA
>JADFPK010000003.1 GCA_022562375.1 Pseudomonadota bacterium | reverse complement strand
TGATGACGGCCCTCGACGGCATCACCTTTTGGCACTGGTTCATCCTCGGCGGCGTCCTCATGGTGCTGGAGATGGTGCTGCCGACGTTCGTGCTCCTGTTTATCGGCGCCGCCGCCGTCGTTACCGGGCTCATGGTCTTCTTCTTCCCGGGCATCGGCTGGGAACGGCAGGTCCTGGTTTTCGCCGTCCTCGCGGTCGCCGCCGCCGTCGGCGGGCGAATGTGGGTCCGGTCCCGGCCGATGGCGACGGACCAACCGGCGCTTAACCGCCGGGGTCGGCAATATGTCGGGCGTGTCTTCACCCTGGAGGAACCGATCGTCAACGGCGTCGGCAAACTCAGCGTCGATGACACCGTCTGGAAGGTCGGTGGCGAGGACCTCGCCACCGGAATCCGCGTCAAGGTGACCGGCGTCGACGGGGTGATCCTGTTGGTGGAGAGGGACGGTTAGGAGCTTGTCCGAGTATTGATCATGGACTGCATCGGCCAGGCTCTTTGGGAACGGCTCCGGTTTTCCCTCGATTACCCGGTGTCGTGATGCGCGTTCTGTTATTTTCCGCCCTGTTGCTGATGGTCGCCGGCGCCGCCATCGCCGGGGTGTTCAAGGGCGAAGCGCGCGTCATCGACGGCGATGAAATCGAGCTGGCCGGCAAGCGGGTGCGGCTCTATGGCATCGTCGCGCCGGACCTCGGCCAGACCTGCTGGTATCAGGACAAGGAGTTTCCCTGCGGTCATTCCGCCAGACGCAACCTGTGGCTCAACGTCAAGGATCAACGCCTGACCTGCCGCGAAAAATCGGTGGTGGATGGCGTCGTCGTCGCGCTGTGTTTCGACGCCAAGGGCCGGGACGTCGCCGGCGGCCTGGTGCGCAGCGGTTGGGCGCTGGCGCAGCCGAAACAGGTCGAGGTCTATATCAAGGCCGAGGCCGAGGCCAAACGCCAGAAACTGGGTCTGTGGAATTTCAGGTTCACCAAGCCGTGGGACTGGCGCGCCATGATGGGCGAAAGGTAACGCGGCGAAGTCCGGGCCGAAGGGCCTTGGCGCACGGGGTATTCGGCGCCAATCCGGTTTGTTCAGGGGGGAGACGGATGACGGAAGACATCAGGGTGCTCAGCGCCGGCGCCGTCAAGCGGGGCGTCGGTACGCTGGCCGAGGCGTTCGGACGCGACACCGGCGTCGCCGTCACCGTCACCTTCGCCACCGCCCCGGTGCTCAAGGGCAAGGTCGAGGACGGCACCGCCGAGGCCGATGTCGTCATCGCCCCGGCGCCGGCGATGAAGGCGTTCGAGGAGAAGGGCCTGGTGGTGGCCGGGACCAGCGCCGTCATCGGCGGCGTCAAGGCCGCCGTCGTCGTCCGCGAGGGCGCGCCCGCGCCCGACATTTCGACGGCGGAGACATTGAAGAAAGCGATCCTCGACGCCGATTCACTGGTCTACAACCGGGCCTCGAGCGGCCTTTACATCGAAGAGCTGATGGCGCGCCTCGGCGTCGCCGAGGAGGTCGCGGCCAAGACAACGCGGGTCGCCACCGGGGCCGAGGTGATGAAGCATTTGGCGGCGAGCGAGGCCCTGAACGAGATCGGCTTCGGCCAGATCCCCGAGATTCGTGTCTATCGGGACCAGGGAGTCACGCTGGTCGGCCCGCTGCCCGAAGAGATCGGCAAGACGACCACCTATGCGGCGGGGCTTTCGGCGACCGCCCGCGCACCGGAGCCGGCGCAAGCCTTCATAGATTCGATGGCCACCCCGGCGGCGAAAGAAACCTTCCGCGCCACCGGGGTCGAGTAGCACCGGGGGCAGAGCTATTTGCCGACGGCGCGACCGAGGGCGGTTTGGATATGTTCCTGGAGTTCCGGCGCCGAGACCGGTTTGGTCAGCACCGCCACCGCCCCGACCTGTTTCGACACTTCATGCAGGAGCTCGTCCGAATCCCCGGTCAGGATGATGATCGGAATGACGTGTTCCTTGTCCCGGCGAACCTGGTTGCAGAACTCCAAGCCGTCCATCTTGTCCATATGGAGATCGCAGATGATGACGTCCGGGTCCTCGTTGCTCGGCTGGTTGAGGAATTCGAGGGCTTCCTCGCCGTTCCGGGCTTCGTGGATGTCGTCGATCCCGATCTGGGATAGCAATTGGCGGACGATCGAGCGCATGGCGCGCTGATCGTCGATGACGAGGACACTGATATCGACCGCTTGAATTTCAGACATGCCTGTTCCTCACCATTCTTATGCAGTGCTGGGTGAAACGTCGCGCGGATGGTGGGGTTGCCCACTCATTAGTATGATCGCGACCGGATGGTAACAAAACGTCTTCGCCATTGCCACCATCACTTCGCCGAGTCCCGGTAAGGGTGTGTTGCCAAACACAGCGCCGCTGCCCGCCACGGTTGGGCGAGGGAGCGGCGTCATTTTGAAGTGATGCTTCTGCCCCTTGCCCGGGCGTCGGACACGGCCGGTCTTGCCGGGGGAGGGGATGGGGTCGGGTTCGAAGATCGTCGGCGCCCGTCGCTGGTGTCAGGCGGTCCCGGTGAAGCCGATCGCCGTCTGGATCTGTACCAGGAGGTCCGGCGCCGAGACCGGTTTCGTCAACACCTCGACCGCCCCGACCTGTCGCGCCACTTCGTGGAGGAATTCGTCGGACTCCCCGGTGACGATAATGATCGGCGTGACGCGTTCCTTGTCAAGGCGGAACATGTTGCAGAGCTCCAGGCCGTCCAGCTTGTCCAAATGGAGATCACAGATGATGACATCGGGCTCCATGATCTCCGGTCGGTCGATTATCTCGAGGGCCTCCTCCCCATTTATCGCCTCGATGACGTCTTCGATGCCGATCTGAGCGAGCAATTGGCGCAGGATCGAGCGCATGCCCCGCTGGCGGTCGATCACGAGGACCCGGATGTCGCCTGCCTTGAACTTAGCCATGCCTGCTCCACTCCGTTTCGAAGTGCCAAATCGTGAACCACCGTGCCGTCGCGGGGACGGCCCGCTCGAATAGCGTGATGGTTTCCGAATGAATCGGAAGCCCTTCGGCGCTCCATCATGGCTCTGTAAGGTTAAACTTCCGTTGCCGGGTTTGGTTAAGGACTCGACACGACGGAAGATTCAGCCTCGCCGTCAGGGCCGGCCGAAGCCGTAGAGTTCCGCCGGATTATCCACCAAAAGCCGCTTTCGCAGATCGGCATCGGGTACCCAATCGGCCAAAAGATCGCAGAGATCGCCATCATTCGGCATCGGCTTGGTAACCATGACATGGGGCCAGTCCGTGCCCCAGACGACGCGTCCCGGCGCCGCCTCGACGAGCGCCCTCGCCACGGCCGTGACGTCCCCGTAGGGCAAGTCGCCCGCCGAGATGCGGTAAGGACCGGTCAGCTTGACCCAGCACCTGCCGGCGCGAGCGAGGCGCACCATGGCCTCGAACCCGGCCTCGCCGATGTCCCGGCCGGGGCGCATATAGCCCATATGGCCGATGACGATATCGGTCGGGAAATCGGCGAACATGGCGTCGAGGCCGGGATAATCATCGACGTGGATGAGGAACTCGGCATGCCAGCCCAACGGCTTGACGCGTTCGGCGAGGCGCGTCACCGGGCCGAGCGCGATGGCGCCCGAGGGATCGGCGACATCGACGAGGTTGAAACGCAGCCCCCTGACGCCAGCATTATGGAGCCGTTCGATGTCGGCGTCGGTCACCGCTTCATCGACGACGGCGACGGCGCGGCACCGGGGGCCGGCCTTCTCGAGGGCTTCCATCAGCACCGTGTTGTCGGTGCCGTAGACGCTGGGCTGGACCAGCACCGCGCGCTCCACCCCGAGGGCGCCGAGCATCTCGAGATAATCGCCAAGCAAGGCGTCGGGCGGCGTGTAGATGCGCGCGGGGGCATAAGGGTGGGCCGATTCCGGCCCGCAGATATGGGCGTGGCTGTCGCAAGCGCCCGGCGGCAGGACAATCCTTGGTTTACGCGGCTCCGGGTCCGGCGCGGCGCATAGCGGCGCCTCGGCGTCCGGTCCGGCGTCGTTGGGTGTCTTGGGCTGGTCCATTGCCGCGATCCTTTCCACCGCCGAATGCGGCGGCGGCCTAGCCCGGATATCTCACCGAAAGGGGTGCATCGGCCTTGCGAATCTGAGATAATTCTTCTGACTCAAAGAGTTACTCGAATTCGCGAGGAAGGCCGATGCAGACAGAGTGTATTACGGATCAGTTCGAATTTGAAGGCTTTGAACGGCGCCGGGTGATCGCCGCCTTCGACGGCGGTCGGATGACTTCGGACGCGGGGGCGCTGTTGCTCAGGCAAGCGGACCGCAAGATCGGTCTGATCGAGCGGGTGGCGGCGTGCTTCGACGACGGCCGCGCCCCGGAGGACGTGGTCCATTCGCTGCGCACCCTGGTGGGCCAGCGCATCGTCGCCATCGCGCTGGGATACGAGGACGTCAACGACCACGACGAGCTCAGGCACGATCCGGTGCTGGCGTTGTTCTCGGACAAGGGGGAGCCGCGGCGCAGCGACTGCGCGGCGCTGGCCGGCAAGTCGACGCTCAACCGGCTGGAGCATGCCCCGGCCGGCGGCAACGGGCGCTATCACAAGATCGGTCACGATGGGGCGGCGTTCGAGACCCTGTTCGTCGATCTGTTCCTGGACGCCCACGGGCGCCCGCCGAAGCGGATCACGCTGGATATCGACGCCACCGACGATCCCTTGCATGGGCAGCAGGAGGGCCGGTTCTTCCACGGCTATTACGGCTGCTACTGTTATCTGCCGCTTTATGTCTTCTGCGGCCGCCACCTGTTGGCGGCCAAGCTCAGGCCGTCCAACATCGACGCCGCCGCCGGATCGGTCGAGGAGGTTGAGCGCATCGTCGAGCGCATCCGGGGGCGCTGGCCCAAGGTGAAGATCCTGCTGCGCGCCGACTCGGGCTTCGCCCGCGAGGCGCTGATGGCTTGGTGCGAGGCCAACCGTGTCGATTACGTCTTCGGCCTTCAGCGCAATACGCGCCTGGTGGCCGAGATCGAGGCGGAACTCGCCGAGGCCCAGCGCCTGTCGGCCGAGAGCGGCCAGCCCGCGCGCCGCTTCCGGGAGTTCCTCTACGCCACGCGCAAGAGCTGGAGCCGGCCCCGCCGCGTCATCGCCAAGGCCGAGCATCTGCCCAAGGGCGCCAACCCGCGCTTCATCGTCACCTCGCTGGCGGCGGCGGAGATCGATGGCCGGGGGCTCTATGAGCGCGTCTACTGCGCCCGCGGTGAGATGGAAAACCGGATCAAGGAACAGCAACTCGATCTCTTCGCCGACCGCACCTCGGCGGCGAGCCTGCGCGCCAACCAGCTCCGCCTGTGGTTCTCATCCTTCGCCTACGTGCTGATCTGCGCGCTCCGGCGTATCGGCCTCGCCGGCACCCGCCTCGCCGACGCCACCTGCGGCAGTATCCGCTTGAAGCTGCTCAAGATCGGCGCCGTGGTGCGCCTCAGCCACCGCCGCTTATATGTCGCCATGGCCAGCGCCTGCCCCTACCAGCGGACCTTCGCCGCCGCCCACGCCCGGCTCGCCCGACCACCGGGCTGAGACCGCCGCCAACCGCCCACGGCAACCAACCGCCCACGGCGGCGATGCGCCATGCCCGAAACACCGCGAAATCGCCGGCCACGGCGATGATCTCCCCGAGCGAACCGCCCACCCGTCCCATGACACGGCCAAAGCCGTCCCGACAACAAGACGCCGTCCCCAATCAGCCGCAAAACGCAATCAAATTACCAACCGGTGAGAAATCCGGGCTAGCCGGGGGCGAGCGACCGGCAAAGTTCCCGCGGCACGAAAATCATCGCCAGGCCCCGCGTCGGCGCCGTCAGCTCGATCATCCGGCCGCCGGGGACGGCGGTCTCGGTCGTCCGCACCTCGACGCCTTGCCGGCGAAGCTTGGCGGCGAAGGCATCGGGTTCCGACACGTCCCGCAGCGATTCCAGCCGCTGGGCCGCCGTCTGCAAGGACACGCAGCCTCCGTGGCGTCCCATCAGCATCCACTCGGCCTCGGCGCCGCCGGGCATGCCAACAAGCCCAACAAGCAAGCAAACGATAGCGGCCCCATGGCGAGCCGCGATGTCTTCGCCGTCACGATTCCGCCGCCGGCATCGATCACCGTTGCCATGATAAGGGCTATCGCCAGGAGAGGGTTATTGCCATGAGAAGGCCGGCGCCCGGATGAGCTCTTCGCGCATCACCCCGAAGGATACATCCGACTCAGGCCGTCGACACTGTCTCGGCCGGGCGCGGCATCTCCGCCACCGCCGCGCCGACACGCTCGGCGGGGAAGCGGACCGTCGCCGTGGTGCCAATGCCGATCTTGCTCTGCAGGTCGAAGGATCCACTGTGCAATTCGATCAGGGACTTAGTCAACGGCAGGCCCAGTCCCGTCCCCTCGTATTTGCGGTCGAGCTTGCTGTCGACCTGGGAGAACGGTTCCAACGCCTTGGGGATATCGTCGAGCGCCATGCCGATGCCGCTGTCGATGACCTGGATGATGAAGCCGCTCTCCGGGCGGGCCCAAGTCTTTATCGTCACGGTGCCGCCGGGATTGGTGAATTTAACGGCGTTGGAGAGCAGATTGACCAAAATCTGCTTCAGCTTGCGCTCATCGGCGAGCAGCGTCGGTAGATCCGCCGGCACATCGGCAACGAGTTTCACCGCGCCGCTTTCGGCGCGTTCCGATAACAAGGTCATGCAGGAGCGGATGACCTTGCGGACATCGACGGCTTCCTCGTCGAGATCGGCCTTGCCCGCCTCGACCTTGGAGAGATCCAGTATGTCGTTGATCAGGGCCAGAAGGTGGATGCCGGATTCGTGAATGCCGTTGGCGTACTCGATATATTTGGCGTTTCCGACCGGGCCGAACATCCCTTCCTTGATGACCTCCGAGAAGCCGATAACGGCGTTCAGAGGCGTGCGCAGTTCGTGACTCATATTGGCCAGGAAATCGGTCTTGGCGCGGTCGGCGAGTTCGGCGTCCTCCTTGGCCTTGAGCATCTGTCCTTCGGCCCGCTTGCGGTCGGTGATATCGGTCAAGGTGACGACCAGTCCGCCGTCGGGCAACGGGTCGCGCCGCAGCGCCAGGACGGTGCCGTTGGGGCCCGCACGTTCGTCCCTCAGCGGCTCTCCCTGCCGCGCCGACATCATGCGCCTGTTTATCTGTTGCTCGTCGCCCAGATCATCGTCATGGCCGTAGGCGCCCCGTTCGGCGTTGAACCTTATGATGTCCTCGTAGGGCAGTCCCAAGCGGATCAAGTTGGGCGGATAACCGCCAATTTCGATATAGCGGCGGTTGAAGGCGACGAGCTTGAGATCGGCGTCGTGGACGGCGATGCCCTGGGACATATTCTCGAATGTGGTCTCCAGGAGCGCCGAATTTTCCGCCAGCGCCGTTTCGCGATCGAGCAGGGTGTCGAGCATGGAGTTGAACCGGGCCGCGAGATGGCCGATTTCATCGTAGATCCGCACCGGCGCCCGGGCGGACGCATCACCGGAGCTTTGCCGGTCCATGGCAAGGCGTATCGTATTCAAGGGCGTGATGACCTGCCGGTTCAACAGCAGATAGGCGATCATCATGGTGATCATGACGCCCCCCAACACCGCCGTGAACAGGCGTCCGAGGATGCTTGCCACCGCCTGTTCCATGCCCCGCTGAGAGAGCCGGATGAGGATCGCGCCCCGGTACCGGGGGGGGGCGGCCATCTGGGCCCAGCGCATGACGGCGGCCGGTTCGTTGGACCAGGCGATGGTTTGGCCGGACATGGGTCCGAAGGCATTCGCCGGGCGAAGACGGACGCCGCGCCTTGGACTCAGCGGCTGAAGGGGGGCGATGAATGACAGGGTACGGCTGTCCTCATCGATATGCGGCCCGAAACGGCCGTGCTCCAGGGCGTCGACCAACTTCTGGCGGAGGTGGGCGTTCGGCAGTTGGTCTATGGCGCGATTATTCCAGCCGGAGACCGAAGAGGCTATGACTTTCCGAGAGTCCCTTGTCGCGATGACGATGAGTTGAACTTCCGGCGTGTCACCGGCGATCTCGCGCACCACATGCTGGATTCGATATCTGTCGTCACCCGACATCGTCGAATGGTTGATGGCGCTGGCGAGCAGCATGGCGCGTTGCAGGAGCTGGTCGGTGAAATGGCCGATGGTCGTGGTGTAGGTCACCCACGCGCCGGCGGCCGCGGCGATGATGCCGCCGACGAGTAGCGGCAGCAGGAAACGGGCGTGTAGCGAATGGGATTCAGTGCGGGCCAAGGTTTATCCCTACCGGTATGGGCCCAAGCCCCGCCGCGCCGCCGGACAGTATCAGGCGTCGGGAGTCGCTTAAGCACCAACGAAATAGTTAACAGTAAGTATAGAAATAATGCCTTACCAAATCGTAAATAAAATCTCCTATAACAATAAGTGAAATTGATAAATAATTTGTGATAACAAAGCATTTATCGGTGCAATTCCGCGACTATGTTATCATTAATAGATTGAATTTTATATATTGTCTTGACTTATTATTGCCCCAATACGGACTTGGCCGAATGTCGAGCCGGGATATGCCCCACCCGGCAACCTCGAGAAATTTTGGCGGAATTCGGGATCAGCCGGGTCTCACCCGGCGATCAGATGGGGCAAGGCATCGGCAAGGCGTGAGACCGTCGGCACGCCGTCGGGCGCCTTATCGTCGGCGCCGACATATTCGGTACGCAGCCACACGGCGGGGATGCCGACGGCCAGCGCCGGGTGGATATCCTGGTCCAGCGAATCACCGATATAAGGGAAGTCCGCCGCCCGCACCCCCATTTGGGCAAGGGCGAAGCCGAACAGGCCGCCGGTCTTGGTCAGTCCGGCGCCGCCCGAGGAGACGATGAGATCGACCATCGTGGCGAGACCCAATTTGGCGATGATCATTCGCCGGGAATTTTCGGGAGCGCCCGAGATCACCGCAAGCCTTCGGCCCCGTTTCTTCAGCTCGCCGAGAAGCTCATGCGCGCCGGGCAGGGGAGTCAGCGAATCCTCATAAACGCGGTCATAGATTTCGACCAATGACGGGATGGTGTCCTCATCGCCGACGCCGAGGCTTTTGAGCATGTGCCCAAATCTCGTTGAACCCGCTTCGCTGTCCGTCAGTCCCTCGGCGAAGAGGGCGGAAGGTGCGAGCGCCACCGCCATCGCTTCACCATATGCCTGCTCGAGCCGTCGCTCCTCGATGCCGAAGCGTTGCCCGAGATGATCGAGCACGGCCCTGTGCGCCCGATCCGCGGAAGCGCGAAAATCATGCAGCGTATCGTCGAGATCGAAGCCGACCCATCCGCTCACGGCCTGCTCCTTCAAGCTCCTTGGCGCGCCGGCTTCACCGCCGCGGGCCTGCGCCGGTCGCACCGCCGGGGGCCGACCCACGCCCTCACTCGACCACCACGTCGACGCGCTGGATCATGTTGTTGGCCATGCCGTGATAGGTCCAGGGCGGGTCCACCGGCTGGGTGTCGCCGGCGTCATCGGTGGCGCGGACGCCGAGGGTATGCCGGCCGGGCGTGGCCTCCCAGGTGAACGACCACGCCGTCCAGGCGAACGGCGAGACCCGATCGGCGAGATCGGCGTCGGCCCAGCTTTGGCCGCCATCGACGCTGACCTCGACGCGCGCGATGGCGGCCCGCCCGGCCCAGGCCCTTCCCTGAAGCACTACCGGACCGGGCCCGACCAGGCGCTGGCGGGTCAAGAAATCGGGGATGCCGGGAGGCGCCATGAGGGCGCGCACCTTGATGAGCGTAACCGGTTCTCCCGGCTCGTCCGCCGACCGCGAGACGCGGTAGGAGCTGACCATCTGGTAGCCCTCGAAGGGTTCCCCGACGGCCTCGATCCGGTCGAGCCACTTGACGCTGGTCATGCCGTACCAGTCCGGAACGATGAGGCGCAGCGGATAGCCGTGGGGCGGCGGCAGGGAATCGCCGTTCATTCCATAGGCGAGCAGGACCTCCGGGCGCATCGCCTCTTCGATCGTGAGGGAGCGCTGATAGAAGTGGACCTGGTCTCCCTGGACGCCTTCATCGAGGCCGGTGAAGACGATCTCCACCGCCTCGTCCGCCAGCCCCGCCTCCTTGAGCAGCGCCGCCAGCGGCGTTCCCGTCCACTCGGCGGTACTGACGGCCGAGAGCCCCCAGGGCTGGTTGATGGGGCGCGGATCGAGCAGGGCGCGCCCGTTGCCGGCGCATTCCATGGTGACGGCGGTGGTGACGGCCGGGCGCCGTTTGATGTCCTCCAGGCTGAGGCTCGAGGGCTTGGCGAGGGCGCCTTTGATTTCGAGCCGCCATTCCCCGGCATCGACCGCCGGCACATCGAAATGGACGAGAAGATAGTGCATGGAAGCCGGTGTGACGTCATGGCGCAGCGCCTCGAGCGGCATGCCCTTGTTGCGCAACGCCAGCTCGATCTCTTCCTTGTAGAAGCGGCCGTCGGGCGACAGCGCGCCGTCTTCGCCAACGGCCGGAAAACGGCTCGCCTTATCTTCCTTGCCGGACATCCGCCAAAGCGCCTCCCTCGACAAAACGATGAGCCGAACGGACGGTAGCCCACCGGTGGATTCCAGCCAAGCCGGTGTCCGGCAACCGCGCGAAAGCCGGTCCGCCCCGCCATGCGAAAAGGGGTCACGTCCTGACCCCTTCACGACGCGGACAGTCAGGCCTTACTTGGCATCGCGCATCATCGCCCGCCAGTCCCAGGGCTTGGTGAACTTGAAGTTCCAAAGACCCAGTTTCTGACGCCGGGCCTCCTCCTCCAGCCCGACATAGGCCTTGCCGCGCTTGCGCTCGGAAAGCGCCCAGCCGCGCCGCACCATATGTTCACCGAGGTCCCGGCCCTCGGCGAAGCAGACCGCGCTGGTGCCGCCCTCGGCGCCGGCCGGTTCCTCGCGGCAGGTCAGCTCCTGGTCCTTGACATAAACCCAGAGCGACTGGCGCGCCGACTTGCCGCAGGCGAACTCACCGCGCTGGAACCAGCAGGTCTGGCCGATTTCCGGCGCGTCGATGCCGTAAAGGTGGATCTGCTTGCCGTCGATCTCGATGGTGTCGCCGTCGATCACCTGGGCCTTGCCGGTGATCTCGGCGTTGGCCGCGAGCGGCGCCAGGAGAACGAGGACGGGAACGGCAAATCGCCACAGCATGGCCGGCATTTTGACATCATTCGCTCCAAACACAAGAGCCCGCCAGGACCGGCGCCGTTGCCACGCCGTCAGATCCAGTACTTACTTTCATAGAAGGGTGACACATCTGACGGTCTTGCGGGTTTTTCGGCTAGGAGCGTGGTCCGCCGTGATGCCGGTCCATCACAAGGGCCGCGCGACGACGTCCGAAGAACCCGCAAGGCCGCCCGAAGGGTCGCTTTTCGCGGCCGCCGGAGGGCGTCGGCGCCGCTTGACGATGTCCGGACATCGCCGGCGCGACGCCTCCTACCCGGGTGGCCGCGAAAAGCCGATCATATGTATCACCCTTCTATGAAAGTAAGTACTAGGCATCCCTCGGGCGCCACGTGTTCTTGAGCGTCGCGTGGTGTAAGATACCCGCGGCTACTGGAAGGGAATCTGATGGCAAAGAGACTGAAATTGCTTGGCCCGGTGCTGGCGGCGGCGTTGCTCGCCGGCGGCTGCACCCTGTTCGGCGCGGAATACAAATCGGAGACCACCGAAATCAGGCAGGACACCGGGCTGGAGCAGCGCCTGCACAATCTGGAACTGCGCCTGGACCGCATCGAGGGCAAGCTCGACCGGCTCGAGTCCCGGGTCTCGCGCTAAACCCGCCCCCCCCATTTCGGCCCGTTCCCGGTTCTTCCGTCGCCGACGGCAAGCCTCAGCTGTCGCCGAGCAGCCTTTCGGGACGCGCCAGCAATTCCGCCAGCGGGCTGTAATCCTCGAACTCGTTGTAGACGAAGGCCGAAAGCCGGAGCCACAGGGCGCCGGCCAAGGGGAAGATCTTGGTCTCCAGGCGGTGGTTCGCCAGCAGGCATTGGCGAAGCGCCTTCGCCGCCTCGGGCGTCGGCTCGACCCCCGCCGGCAGGCGAAGGGTGGCCATGAATCCACCCATCCGCTCCGGCGTGCCGATCTCCGTCTTCCAGGCCGCCGCCAGATGTTCGGCCGCCTCGCGGACCAGGCTCTTGCAATATTTGGCGACACCGCCGCCAAGGCGGCGGCGAAAGGCCAGGGCGTCGGTGACGGCGAGCCAGGGGCTGAAGTCCCGGGTGCCCTGCCAGTCGAACTCGGCGGTGAATCCCTGGCCGAGCCCGTGGGAGATGACGGTCGGGTGTATCTCCGCCTGGCGTTCGGGGCGGGCGCAGAGGAAGGCGCAGCCCTTGGGCGCGCACAGCCACTTGTGACCGTTGCCGAGGTACCAATCGGCGCCCAGGTCATTCAGCGCCAATGGGATCATGCCGGGCGCGTGGGCGCCGTCGACCAGTACCGGCACGCCGCGCTGCTTGAACAGCTCGATCAGCCGGGCGATGGGCAGCACCAGGGCGGTTTCGGAGCCGACATGATCGATCACCGCAAGGCGGGTCCGGGGGGTGATCCCGGCCTCCACGGCTTTGATCGCCTCGGCGTCATCGCCGGTCGCCGGGAAGGGGATGGCGGCCTCCTTGAACCGGGCGCCGGTGCGGCCGCAGACGTATTTGATGGCGTTCCGCACCGCGTTGTAGGCGTGGGTGGTGGTGACGATCTCATCGCCCGGCTCGAAGGCGAGCGAGCGCAGCACCGCGTTCACCGCCGTCGTCGCGTTGTCGACGAAAACCAGGTCGTCGCCATCGGCGCCAAGATATTCCGCGAGGTCGGCGGCGGCGGCGCGCAAATGGGCCGGAAGCTCGTCGGTCATGAAGCGCACCGGTTGGCGCTCCATGCGCTCCCGCCAGCGCGACTGGGCGTCGAGCACCACCTTCGGCGCGGCGCCGTAGGAGCCGTGGTTGAGGAAGCGGATGTCTTCCTCGATGAGCCACTCGCCACGGATCGCCCGGCCGAATTCCACCATCCTTACCCTCATTCGCATCGAAGCGCGCCAATCCGCGCCTGCGCCAAAAAAATCAAGCCATATAAGTGACTTGGCTCTCTCCGGTAAGCTTATACCTTAGCCTGGGATTTAAAAGTCGATGCATCCGGCGCTTCTCGTGGCGACGATTTAGCGGCTATAGTCCCGGCGTCGAGGAGGGCATCATGCACAAACCCGCGCTTTAATGCCGCTTCCATCATCTTCGCCATCGTCGGCGTTTAATCGCTTATCGATAGGGGCGCTTGGGCAGATAGGGTTCTTCCAGCGCCGCCATCTCCTCCGCCGTGAGCTCGATATCGAGCGCCCCGATAAGCTCGCCCAGCTGTTCCTTCTTCGTCACCCCGACGACCGGCGAGGTGACCCCCGGTTTGGCCAACAGCCAGGCCAGCGCCACCTGGATCGGCTTGACGTCGCGGGCCTTGGCGATTGCGCCCGCCCGATCGGCGATGGCGAAGTCGGTGTCGGAGAAGTACATCTCCTGCGTCTTGGCGTCCATCTCGGCCCGCTGTGTCGCGCCGCCGCCGCCCGGCTTGCGGTTGCCGGCAAGGAAGCCACGCGCTAGCGGGCTCCAGGGCGTCATCGCCACGCCCTGGTCGCGGCAGAGCGGCGCCATCTCGCGCTCGTCCTCGCGGTCGATCAGGTTGTAGATGTTCTGCAGGGTGATGAAGCGGCTGTATCCCTGGCGCTCCGAGATGCCGAGCGCCTTGGCGAGCTGCCAGGCGGTGAAGTTCGAGGCGCCGATGTAAAGCGCCTTGCCGGCGCCGATCACGTCGTCGAGCGCCGCCAGCGTCTCCTCGATCGGCGTCGTCTCATCCCAGCGGTGGCAGACGTAGAGATCGACGTAATCGAGCCCGAGGCGCATCAGCGAAGCGTCGATCGCCTCCATGATATGCTTGCGCGACAGCCCGCGCTGGGTCGGCAGTTCGCCCATCGGCGTGTTGACCTTGGTCGAGACGACGAATTCGTCGCGCCTCGCCATGTCCCGGAGCGCCCGGCCGGTGACCTCCTCGCTGACCCCTTGGGAATATTGATCGGCGGTGTCGAAATAATTGATCCCGGCGTCGAGCGCGGTCTTGAACACCCCCCTCGCGTCCCGCTCGTCCAGCACCCATTTGCGCCACTCCGAGGTGCCGAGCGTCATGCAGCCGAGACAGAGCCGGGACACCATCAGGCCGGTGTTGCCGAGATTGACGTACTCCATGGGCGGAACCCTCTCATTCAAAACCGGCCTTATCCCCAGTCCTGGCCGGCGACCGGGACGTTACCACATAAGGCTCTCTCATAAAGGGTGGACCGCTCGGATCAGGCGGGTCACGGCTTCATGACGTGCCGCCCACTCGGTGGCTACTTGCCCGTAAGGGCGAATACGGCGTCCCAATCTTCCGGTGGCGGGCTTTCAACGTAGCGCCGGGCGCGCTCCGCCATCACGGCGGACGGCCCATCCGCCGCTTGTGCCTTCCATGCCTCCCATGCCTCGGCGAAGCGACGCGCGCGATAAAGGCCAAGCGCCTCGACGTAGCGCCGCGTCAGCGCATGATGCTCATCGGTCGCTTCCGATAGCTCGGCAACGGGCTCATAAAGCGTGATTGGCGCCGAGCCGCCCTTGACGGCGACACGGTCGATCTCGCGAAGGAGAAACTCATCGCCGACCATCGTCGCGGTGGTCGGGCCGACGACAATGTCGCACCGATAGATCCCGGGCATGCTCTCGAGCCTCGCCGCCAAATTAACCGTCTCGCCGACGGCGGTGTAGTTATAGCGTTTCTCCGAGCCGACATTGCCGACCACCGCCGCGCCCGAATATAGGCCGATCTTGACGCCAAAGCCTTCATCGCCCCGGGCCGCGGCCTGATCCTTTTCCCGGCGGACGCTCGCCGCGGCCCGCAAAGCCGCCCGCACTCCATGCCGGGCGTGGTGGAGGTCCGGCGCCGGCGCCCCCCAGATTGCCATGACCGCATCGCCGATAAACTTATCGACATAGCCGCTGGTGGCGTCGACCTCGGCGACGATGAGCTCCAGATATTGGTTGGTAATGGTCACCAGAGCTTCCGCCGAGACCCGGGTGGAGAGCGCGGTGAAGCCCGAGAGGTCGGCAAACATCACGGTTATGTCCCGCTCGTCGCCGCCAAGCTTCAGGGCCTCCGGGCTTGTCATCAAACGGTCGACGACGGCGGGCGCGAGGTAGTGGCCGAAGGCGTGCTGGATGTTGCGGCGGCGGCGATCCTCGACGAGGTAACGCACGACATATGAAACGAAGATCGAGCCGAAGAACATGATAAGCGGCGGCCCCATGGGCATCCAGATTTGCTGCGACAGCATTCCGACCTCGGCGGCCCACAACGAGATCCCCACGGTGATGGCGAGGGCGATCGCGACCCAGGGCATGAGCCCCAGGCCGATTGCCGCCCCGCCAAGGGCGGAGACACCCGCGACGACCGTCCGCTGGGGCATCGGCGCTTCTCGAACGAGGTCGCCGCGCAACACCGCCTCGACCGCGGCGGCGTGGAGGAAAACGCCCGGGACCGTGCGCGAGCGGGGCGCCGAGGCCCCCAAAGGCCGCAGGGGACAAGGCTCACCCCGCCGGGTCTCCGCCGCTTTTGCCGGCAGAAATCGGCCCGACGAGAGTTTCCTGTCCTCCTCCGGGAGCGTCGAACCGATAAAGACGATACGATCGCGGAAAGCCTCGGCCAGGACCTCGGGCGCCGTATTGGCGCAGCGCAACACATCGATCAGGGAGTAGGTGGGAATCGTCTCGAGGTGGCGTTTCGGCGCCAGCAAAACGTCCGTGGTGGCTTGAGCCGCGCCGGCCCGCGCCAGCACCGCCGCCGAGAGACTGTGTTCCGGCTGCCGGCCGTCCGCGGTTTCGAAACCCATCGGCACGCGCCGGTATACCCCGTCGCCGTCGGGCGCCAGTTCGACCAGCCCGAGCGTCGCCGGATCGAAGCGCAGGGCGCCGAGATAGGGACGCGCCGGCAAGGTGCCCGCCGATCGGCCGAGCACAAGGCGATGGCGATGGCGGGCGAGCGCCTTCAGGAAAGGACGGTCGAAGTCCCGTTGAAACTGGTTGGCGCTGTAGGAAAGCAGGAGGTCGAAGGCAATCACCTTCGCTCCGGCGGAGGTCAGGGCCTCGATCAGTTGTCCCCAGATCGGGGCGAATAACGCGCGTGGGTAACGCACCAGTTCGGGCGCGCCGAGACTGCGCGAATCGAGGGCGACGACCGTGACCGGCGAGGGGCCGCCGCTTTCCTCGTTCCCCGCGAAGGCCGCGCGGGCAGCGAGGGCGGCGTCGTAGAGCAGCCCGTCGAAGGCCACGCGGCCTCCAACCAGATAGCTGCCGCCGGCGCCAGTCAAGCCGCAGACTGCCAGGGTCAAGGCGGCGACGCGGGACGAGAGTCGCATTACAAACTCCGGCGAACGGCGATCTTTAATCGACCCTGATCAGCGTCAATGGCGACCGACCCCGCTGATCCACAACCTCGACCGCTACCGTGCGCGGCTTGCCGCCGCCGGCGGTCAGCAGATCGAGCGCGTAGACCCACCCGGGCGCAAGCGGCGGCTCGCCCTCGGGCCAGGCGAAGCGCCGCCCCTCGATCTTTCCCTCGAATATCGTCTTCTTGTCTCTGAGAATACGGATGCGGGTGAAATTAGTGGCTTTCGCGCCGACGAGAACGAAAACGGGTCTCGGGTTGAGCGTCACGACAGTTCTTGCTCTAACGCCGCGAAAAAGTACGGCGCCGGCCACCGCGTCGGGCTGGATCGTCACCGACCGCGGGCAGTCGACGCGACTGGAGTGGGTGATGCCGCCGCCCTCGACGCGAAAAGCCTCCGCGGTGAAGGTAATCCGGCCGCCGCTCACCGCCACCTCCTGACAGGTGGCGTAATGTAGGAAAGTTAGCCTGGCGCCGGCGGCGAGCTTGACGTTGTCCTTGTCGGCGACCTCGCTGTAGGGCTCGAGCGCCGGCTCGACCGTACCGGTTACCTCGATGACGAGCGCCACGGGGGGCTGCGGCGGCGCGGCGCCCACCGCCGGCGCCATTACCAGCAGCGTGGCAAACAACGATCCCATAAGCCTTACAGCCGACACCGACTTCTCCCTCTCATGCTACCCGGACGCTGGCGGCGACCTTAGCCCTCTGGCATCGGACTGTCACGTCCTCACGGCTCCAGCTATGGGTTGCCCGGCTATCGTGCCCGTGAGCCACAGTGGATTTTCATCCACCCCGGCCGGCATAGTTTTCCGGCTAAAGCCTGAGTGAACCGCCGACCACGAAGGCGCCATAGACGAGTGGGGGAAAGCCGGCACGTCGAAGCCGATCGCGGGCAGCCAACCAAGATGAGCCGACATCGCCATTTTTCAGCCCTTCGTGAAACGCCGTCATGGAGGCCAGCGTGCCCTCGTCCGTGACCGGCCACAGGCTGTTGATGACGGTGGTTGCGCCGCCCAGGTAGAAGCTCCGCGGCAAGCCGAGAATGTCGTCGCCCGCAACGACCCGGCCCGCACCGGTTTCACAGGCCGACAGCACAACAAGGCGAGCCGGTATTGGCCGTTGAAAGATTCTCTCCGCCGTCAATCTCACGATGTTGCCGTTGCCGCTTAGAATCAGCGCGGATTGCAGCGGCCGATCGGACCGAAACTCGGCATGAGATGCAATATGCAGGATTTGGACGCCATCGCCGACGTTGGCTCGCAGTTGTTTCTCGGTGGCCGCGCCGCCGAGCAGCGGCTCGACGCCGTAGCGGTCACCAACCCGCTCGGCCTCGCGCCGGGCACCAGGGAGCTGCGGCAGCGCCCCGAAAAGCTGTGGATCGCCGATCACTACCGCATCCGAATTGGCGGCGTCCCGCGGTTTACGCATCAACCAACCGCCAGTAGGGAGGACGGCGACAGGCGTTTTGATATCGAGCGCACCCCAGGGAATGAAGAAGAGTTGACCCGAGGGCACCACGTAGAGCGTCCGAGTCGCGCCCCAGTCGGCAATTTTCAGTAGCCGGCCAGGGGCATCGACAATGTCTTGCTGCCGAGGGGCGCCGCCGCCGTTTTCGAACGCCGACCTCAAATCGTGAATCACCTTGGCCAAGCCGCGATTATTGGCGCCCATATTCTGAATCCTGGCGGTGCTACGGTCGATCAACAGCACCCGGGCAAGCTCGTCGCCGCGTGACGGAAGGCCATAAGCCAGGATTTCACCTGGTTCTAGAACGGCCTGAATATCGGCTAATTCACGGTGCGATACCGCGAGCACATCGGACCATTCGGGGTCACGCGTGCGTAAGGCCGTCGTAAGCTCGTCGCGCCGCGAAGTCAGCCGAGCCTGCCTGTCGCTTGTGTCCCGCTTGGTCCCGGCCGGCGAGGAAGCCGCGGGCGAGTGGGCTCCAGGGCGTCATCGCCACGCCCTGATCGCGGCAGAGCGGCGCCATCTCGCGCTCATCCTCGCGGTCGATGAGGTTGTAGATGTTCTGCAGGGTGATGAAGCGGCTATATCCTTGAGCATCGGAGATGAACAGCGCCTTGGCAAGCTGCCAGGCGGTGAAGTTCGACGCCCCGATGTAAAGCGCCTTGCCGGCGCCGACGACGTCGTCGAGCGCCGCCAGCGTCTCCTCGATCGGCGTCGTCGGGTCCCAGGTGTGACAGACATAGAGATCGACGTAATCGAGCCCGAGGCGGGTGAGCGAAGCGTCGATCGCCTCCATGATATGCTTGCGCGACAAGCCGCGCTGGGTCGGCATTTCGCCCATCGGCGTCGCGACCTTGGTCGAGACGACGACCTCGTCGCGCCTGGCCATGTCCCTCAGCGCCCGGCCCGTGACCTCCTCGCTGACGCCTTGGGAATATTGATCGGCGGTGTCGAAATAATTGATCCCGGCGTCGAGCGCCGCCTTGAAGACCCCCCGGGCGTCGCGCTCGTCCAGCACCCATTTTCGCCACTCGGAAGTGCCAAGGGTCATGCAGCCGAGACAGAGCCGGGACACCATCAGGCCGGTGTTGCCGAGGTTGACGTACTCCATGGGCGGAACCCTCTAAAGTCATTCAAAACCGGCCTTACTTCTGCACCTCGGCCGGTGGCCGGGACGTTACCACGCAAGACATGGCCCCGCCAGCCGGGCAACACCAGCGCGGACATACACCGGTAGTGTCTCAGTTTGAAATTTGATTCGCTGAAAACGCAAAGCGGATTCGAATGTCGGCTGAACGGATGAAAGCGGTCGTCGTTCCGGTGCGGTGATCAAGTCTGTGTAGTGCCACAAGCGGACATTGCGATGCCATTGGGTGGGAGTCTTCCAGAGCATCAGAATTGGGCTATACATTATCAACCATACAATTTTTGGGAGGTGGAGATGAGAGTGGCAGCGATCCAGGCGACGCCTGTTTATCTAGATCCGCAGAAGACAACAGAGAAAGCCCTCGGCTTGATGGCCGACGTCGCCAAGGAAGGGGCAGAGCTTTGCTCGTTTTCCGAGGTGTTCCTAGCCGGATACCCCTTGTGGCTCCGCCCACAAGTGTCCTCGATGGACGTCGGCCTGCAACGGGAGTGCTACTCGAGATATCTGGACGCCGCCGTCAATGCCTACGGGCCCGAGCTCGCAGCGATCACGGAGCAGGCCAAGAAACTCGGGCTGTTCACCTATATCGGGTTCGTCGAACGCGCGCCGTCGCAGGGAGCTGTCTTTTGCAGCCTTGCCGCGATTCACCCGGACGAGGGCATCGTTAGCGTCCATCG
>JADFPK010000126.1 GCA_022562375.1 Pseudomonadota bacterium | reverse complement strand
CTGACCGGATCGCCACGGCGGATCTTGCCGCCTTTGAGTACAGTGGCATAGACACCGACATGGGTCTGATTGTGCTGGGCCACGGTCCGCAAGATACCGACATCCTTGGGGAGATCTCCCTGGGACAGAGTCGTCATCACACACCGTGGGCAAGGGCCTGTGATCCTCAGGCTAACCTCGTCGCCGAGGTTCAGCGTGCGGCCAACCCACGAATTTTCGACAAAGGTTGTCTCGCCGGAGGCAGGCTCCACCACGATGTTTGGACGAAATCGCCGGACCTCGAAACGCCCCTCCGGGTACAACTCGCGGAGCCGGTTGATCGTCGCGGTCGTCAACAGGTGAACGACGGCCAGGTCGAAAAATGTTTCGGCTGGCATTTCCTCATCGGTGACCGTATCGAAGTGGTCTAGGCCCTCCAAGTCCGGCCAGTACTCCTCCAGGGTCGGCGTCTTGGGCGCCGAGGTTACTAAAGTTACCTCGCGGCCGAGACTGGCCGAGAGGGTCTGATCGATGTCGCTCTGGTCGCTGCTGACCATCGTGCCCTCGGGCACGGTGATTCGGACCGGTGGAATTTTCTCGCCTGGGCGCGGGGTGACGGCATAAGCGGCCCGGAAATCAAAGAGATTGGGCCACTTTCGAGGATTCTTGGCGCTCGCGACCTTGCCGGTGGACGGGTCCATCAGGGCGTACGCACGATCCCCGAACAGCCCACGTTCCGTGACCTCGCTTGCTCCCAACTCCTCTCCCATCATTGACTTGACAGGATACCGCCACAGCGACACCACGGAGCCAACATCCGTCTTCGTTTCGTTCGACATGGTCCAGCCTCCACCGATCGACGTTTCCCTGACATTCTCCTTTACGGCAACTATCGTACGCTCTTGATACGATTTCTAGTAGCTTGATCGACGCTTTGCGTTAGGAGCGGCTGCCAACCGCATTCATTTCGACGTCGGCGATATCGTCTCGAATGGCTCCCTCCGGTCGATTACCGGCATAGAGCCCTCTCGTCCAAAGTGTCCGCTTACCGGCCGATGGCGGACAAACGTGGCGCCAATCGAAAGCGGATTTTTGTCGGGTCGCATCCTAGCCGATCGAGTCGGGGAGTTGGTGCCGGTTGGAGATCGCGGCATCGGGTTGGATCGTCGTGTCATTGGCGATGCCTCGACGGTTCGACCATATAGCGCGGATCCCCGCCCCTTGGGCGCCTTGGACATCGTTGATCAGGGAGTTCCCGACGTGGACCGCTTCGCCCGGCGCCGAGCCACCCCGGCGCGCTGTCCCGCGATAAATCCGGGGATCGGTTTTGGCAAACCCGCACTCTTCGAACGCCGCGGTGTTGCGACGATAGGTGACTTCGTCGTCGGCGGCCCCGTCGATGTAGTGAAAGATCGGCCCCGGCAGCCGCCGCTTTGCAAGCTGCCGCATATCTTCGACATTGTTGCAAGACCGAAGTCGGCGGAACAGGCGCGCAATCCTCCCTGATACCCTTGGTTTTTGGATCGCGAAAGAACAGCGGCTTCCCGTCGCCGATATATTTGTCGATCGTGGCACCGTAAGAGACGGGGAGTCCCATCCCGACGCCATCGGGCTGACGGCGACACAGGCCCGCGCTGGATGACAACCCAAGGGTGTGAGCTCACGGTTCACACGCGTTGGCGGGCTCGCTTAACCGCCTTTCATCAGGCGCTTCCCATTGGCGGGCCCCCTAACGCTTTGTCCTGCGCGGTCCGGAGTTCGATGTCGTCGAGGAGTTGACCCAGCGCGGACTCGATATCCTCGCGCGAAACCCCTTCTTCGAGCATTACGCCCAGGAGTTCCGCCGCGCCTTGAAGGGCGACCGAGAAGCGCGGCAGCTCATCGTTTGCTTCCCAGGCCGAAGCCGCCGGAAGCAGCGCGCTCTGGACGATGTTCTGTGCTCGGCAGACAGGGCACTCGTCGCTGTTGTCGTGATCGGTCAGTTCTTTGAGATCAACGCTCATTGCTGTTACCCGGTAGATCGTGGCGCCGGTGCCACGTGCAGACTGAGGCCAAATGAAGCCTCTTACGCGGGCGCCGTCAAGCCCGGCAACCCTCGTCCTGGACGCTCCGCCACGCCCCTGACACCATCATGTGGCGGGCACGTCCCGACCACGGAAAGAACCTTGGACCCGGCAGCGACGGACGGAGAGCTTGACATCCGGCTCGCGATTAAAGAACGGAAAAGAAGTGTTTAACGACCCCTCAATGCAAACGCGACCGCAACTTGGCGAGGTACGCCGTTGCGCTGTCACGCGCGCGTTGGTCGGCGGTCTCGACGACGAAGTCTTCGAGCAAGCGTATTGCCGCCTTCATCTCGCCTTGCCGGGCGCGGAGCGCCGCGAGTTCGCATCGGGGTGCTGCCTGGTCGGGAGCAATCAGCACCATCGTGTGAAGAATTTTCGCGGCGCGCGCCAAATCGCCGCCCTGGATGGCCCGCAGTTTGATGTTGTTTTGCAGGCGAATGAGCACCGCGCGGTTGCCGACCGCCGCGCAATGCGCGGGCTCGAGCTTGGCGCCCTCGCCGATCGATGATTCGAGCCGCCGCTCCAGCGCGTCGCGATCGAGCTCCTGGCCGCCGTTGAACGGATCGACCATGGCGACCGCTTCGTCGCTCTCGAGGCGGACAAGGAAATGGGCTGGAAAGTTCGTCCCGTCGCACCGCCAGCCCTGCGACCGCGCGACGTGGATGTAGAGGATGCCGAGGGCGACGGGGAGGCCCTTTCGCCGGTCGATGACGCGCAACAGGTTGGCGTTTTGCATGTCGTCGTAGGTCTCGCTGTCGCCCTGGTAGCCGTGGCGTTCGAAGAGTACGGCGTTTATGGCATCGACCTTCTCTTCGAGCGAATCGGCGCCACGCACGGCCTCGACGGTCTCCGCGGCGAGCCGACCAAGGTGGTCGCGATAGGCGTCAACGGAGACACCGGGACGATCGAACGCGGCAAGCATGAGCGCCGCCTCGGCGAGATCGATTGTTGAATCGTCTTCGCGGCCGACGCGGCGGAGCGCTTCCTCGACCTCGAGAGCGGTTGTCGCACTGTGCATCATCGGATGACCAGGTCCGCTATCACCGTGCCAGCACCGGTCGCCGTTGCCGGATTGTTGCCTCGGAGAACACTAATCCCAGCGATCATTGCGCCCACCAAGCCTGCATCGACCGCGCAAATATTTGCTCGATTGTCATTCACGAACTTGCCAACTGCGCCGATAGCGTCGTTGAGGCCCCAAAATCCGCGCGCCAGGTGTCCTTCCCAACCCAGCGCATTCGTGGAAGAGAGCTTACCGCGCTTCGGGAAGGTAATCTATCGAGGCTTGGCGATTCCCAAGGGGGATGTCCTGGGTGTTTAGTCCCGGAGTGTGGTGCATCGGATTGACTATGAACCGCTTCGGGTCGGGAACGGACCTTAGCGCCAGTCCTAAAAATGGTCTGCTGTTTGAGCTAGATTGGACATCTTCGCTTCCAACCTCTGCGGACCATCCGAAAGCGGCCGTGTAAGGAAGCCCCGACGACGATGAATCGTCCGTCACGAATGCCTATATCAAGCTGGGAGCTTGGTGTTTGAAGGGGCGGCGCACGGAGAGGCAACGTTAGACGGCACGCCCACTTTTGTGATCGGCGACACGGGGGCGCCGATGGCCGCCGATTACGACACCCTAGAAGTCCCCGATCGGGAAGGCGCGCCGAAGCTCTTAAGTAATAAAGTAAGTAACAAATGGTCATTACGGAAAAGGAGCACTCAAAATGAAGACCATCCTTTTTGCCAGCGCTTGCCTAATCTTGCTTTCCGGGCCGGCGCTCGCCTGCCGGGGGACGACCGAATACCCCGATACCGCCAAGAAGATTGAGCAGTCAACGCTATCGCCGGAGCGTAGAGAAGAACTGTTAGGACAACTAAGCCGGGGAGATGTGATGCATAAGAAGGCCCACCGGACAGGCGACATGGGTCTGATGGGTGAATCCATTGGCATCCTGGACGGGATCAACGCGCAAATCGGCAACTAAACGGCCCTTTGGCCCTACCGATTCCCAACAGAACCGCCTCTGGCGATGCGAATGTCGGCCATGGGTCAATGACAGGTATAGAGCCGTCTCGTCCAAAGTGTCCGCTTTACGGCTGAATGCGGAAACGCGCCGCTACTCCGCCGCTTCGGCCGCCGGCTGGCCGGCGCGGTAGGCCGCCATCATCGCCGCTTGGCGTGCTTCGATGAGATCGGCGTTCTTGCGCTTGACGTGGCCGAAACCGCGTATCTTCTCAGGGAGTCCGGCAATCTCGACCGCCGCCAGGTGGTTGTCGGGGCCGAGCGTCGCCAATAGCTCGCGCACCGTTTGCCGGTATTCGCCGATCAGGCGCCGCTCCATCCTGCGCTCCCCGCTCCAGCCGAAGGGGTCGAACACCGTGCCCCTGAGGAACTTCAGCTTGGCCAAGGGGCCGTAGAGCCTCATCATCCACGGGCCGAAGGCGCGTTTCTTGAGGTGCCCGGTGATTTTGTCGCGCCTGGCGATCAACGGCGGCGCCAGGTGGAAGGTGAGGGTGAAATCGCCGGCGAACTGCTTGCCGATCTTGGCCATGAAATCGCCGTTGGCAAAGAGCCTGGCGACCTCGTATTCGTCCTTATAGGCCATGAGCTTGAACAGCGATCCGGCGACCGCTTTCGCCAGCGCGCTTCCGCCACCGGCTTTTCCCGCCTCGGCTTCCCCGACCTCGTCGATGAAATCGGCGTAGCGCCGGGCATAAGTTGCGTTCTGATAGGCGGTCAGATAGTCGACCCGCCGGGCGACGATCTCGTCCAGGGACTTGGGGAAATCGACGATCTTGGGCGCCAACATCCCCGGCCGCGCGGCCTCGGCGACCCTATCCGGCGCATCGGCCGCGAGGCGCCCCCAGGTGAAGGCCTGCTTATTCAGGGCGACCTCGACATTGTTGAGCTCGATCGCCCGGGCGAAGGCCTCGGGCCCGACCGGGATCGCGCCAAGCTGGCAGGCGAAGCCGAGCAGGAAGATATTGGCGGCGATGGTATCGCCAAGCAGCGCCCGGGCGAGCGCCGTGGCGTCGACCGTCACCGTCTTGGCGCCGCCCGCCGCCTTCTGCACGGCGCCGAGCAATTCGATCTCGTCGAACGAGGCGTCGGGATCGAAATTCAGCGTCGAGGTCGGGATGACGGTGGAATTGACGATGGCGCGGGTGACGCCGGGCCTGACCGTCGCCAGCACGGCGGGCGAGGCCGAGACCACCATGTCGCAGCCGAGCAGCAGATCGGCCCCGCCGGCATCGACGCGCGGCGTGTTAATGGCGTCCGCGTCCCCGGCGATATGGACATGGGTGGTGACCTGGCCGCCCTTCTGGGCGAGGCCGGTCTCGTCCAAAATGGCGCAGCCCTTGCCCTCGAGATGGGCCGCCATGCCGAGAAGCGCGCCCAGCGTCACCGTGCCGGTGCCGCCAACGCCGGCGATAAGGATGGCGTAGGGACGATCGGTCCGCGGTCGCGATGGCGCCGGCAGATCGGCGGCGAATTCGGCGAGTGTCGCCCCCAGCGCCGGTTTTCGCACCTCGCCGCCATTGACCGTGACGAAGCTCGGGCAGAAGCCGTTGAGGCAGGAGTAGTCCTTGTTGCACGACGACTGGTCGATGGCGCGCTTGCGCCCGAACTCGGTCTCCAGCGGCACCACCGACATGCAGCTCGAAACCTCGCCGCAATCGCCGCAACCCTCGCAGACGGCGTCGTTGATGA
>JADFPK010000125.1 GCA_022562375.1 Pseudomonadota bacterium | reverse complement strand
CCAGCCCCAACTCCTTCTCCTGCAGAAGACCCTGGTGGTGGCCGAAGGGGTGGGACGGAAGTTGAACCCCGAGGTGAACATGTGGGAGATGGCGCGGCCCCTGATCGAGGACTGGGTGGTCGAAAACCTCGGTCCCGAGGCCCGGATCCGCGACACCGCCACGGGCGTGCTCGCAAGCCTCGAGCGCCTGCCGGAGTTGCTGGCGAATGTCGAGGCGGGCGCCGCGATGCTCGCCGAAGGAGGGCTCAAGCTCCACCCCGAGACGGTCAGCGCGCTTGCCGGCCACGGCCGCGACCGGCGCCGGGCGCCCGCCGTTTGGTGGCTGATCGCGGCGCTGCTCGGCGTCATTCTCCTGCTGCTCCTGTAAATACCTTCTCCCTTAGTACTTACTTAACCGGCGCCGGCTAACCAACTTAATCACATATTTCTTTAGTAAATTATGGTAGAGTCCATCATGATCCTGGGTAAACGTATCCTCCTCATCGTCACCGGCGGCATCGCGGCGTACAAGAGCCTCGATCTCGTCCGCCGGCTGCGCCAAGGTGGCGCCTCCGTGCGCGCCATCCTGACCAAGGGCGGGGCCGAGTTCATCACCCCCCTATCGCTGGCCGCGATCAGCGGCGAAAAGGTCTATGGCGATCTGTTTTCGCTAACGGATGAAAGCGAGATGGGCCACATCCGCCTGTCGCGCCAGGCCGACCTCGTGGTGGTGGCCCCGGCGACCGCCGACTTCATCGCCAAGATGGCCATGGGTCTCGCCGACGATCTCGCCTCCACGGCGTTGCTCGCCACCGACAAGGACGTCCTCATCGCCCCGGCGATGAACGAGAAGATGTGGCAGCACCCGGCGACGCGCCAAAACATGGCGGTGTTGGAGGGGCGCGGGGTGGCGAGCGTCGGTCCCGGCGCCGGCGATCTCGCCTGCGGCGAGGAAGGCTGGGGCCGCATGGCGGAAGTGTCCGAGATCATCGAGGCGATCGATGCCTATTTTCGCACCGGCGCGCCACTCGCCGGCCGGCGCGCGCTGGTCACCAGCGGCCCGACGATCGAGGCCATCGATCCGGTGCGTTTCATCTCCAACCGGTCATCGGGCAAGCAGGGGCACGCCATCGCCCAGGCGCTGGCCCGGCTCGGCGCCGAGACGACGCTGATCGCCGGTCCGGTGAGCGAGCCCGACCCGGCGGGGGTCGACGTGGTGCACATCGAGACGGCCGCCGAGTTGCTGTCGGCATGCCAGGAGGCGCTGCCGGTGGAGGTCGCCGTTTGCGTCGCCGCGGTATCCGATTGGCGGGTGAAGAAGCCGGCGGCGCGCAAGATCAAGAAATCCCCCCCCGGCCAGAAGGGCGGCAAGAACGGCGATAAGCCGCCGGTGATCGCGCTGGTGGAGAACCCGGACATCCTGGCGCGTCTCAGCGCGCCGGGGAACATGCGCCCGGCGCTGGTCATCGGATTCGCCGCCGAGACCGAGGACTGCGTCGAGAACGCCAAGGCCAAGCTCGTGGCCAAGGGCTGCGACTGGATCGTCGCCAACGACGTCTCGGCCGAAACCGGCATCCTCGGCGGTGATGACAACATGGTTCATCTGATCATCGGCTCGGACGTCGAAAACTGGCCCAAAATGTCGAAGCAGGCCGTCGCCGAACGACTGGCGACGCGCATCCGCGATCATCTGACCGGTCCCCCATGAGTGAAATCCCGGTCTCGATCCGCCAACTGCCGAACGGCGAGGGCCTGCCGCTTCCGGCCTACGCGACGGCGCAAAGCTCGGGGCTGGACCTCGCCGCCGCCCTCTCCGACGACGTCGTCATAGGCCCTGGCGAGCACGCCATCGTGCCGACCGGCGTCGCCATCGCCCTGCCCGACGGTTTCGAGGCCCAGGTCCGGCCCCGCTCGGGCCTGGCGGCGAAGCACGGGGTCACGGTGTTGAACAGCCCCGGCACCATCGACACCGATTACCGGGGCGAGATCCGCGTCGTCCTCGCCAATCACGGGGCCGCCTCCTTCACCGTCAGCCGGGGCATGCGCATCGCCCAGCTGGTGATCGCGCCGGTCAGCCGCATCGTCTGGAACGAGGTCGACGCGCTCGCCGACAGCCCCAGGGGCGAAGGCGGTTTCGGCTCGACCGGGCCCGATGGTGGAGCGTAGATCGCCATGGTCAAGCCGTCGAAGAAGCTCCTGTTCGCCGTCGAAGCGGTGCTCGACATCGCCTATAACGCCAGCAACCAGCCGGTACGGAGCCGCGAGGTCACCCGGCGCCAGGGCATCCCCAAACGCTATCTCGAACAGATCCTGCAGCAACTGGTCCGCGCCGGGGTTCTCACCGGCGTGCGCGGCCCGCGCGGCGGCTACCTGTTGGCCCGTGAGCGCCGCCGCATCACGGTCGGCGAGATTGCCCGCATCGTCGGCAATTCGGACGACGCCGACGGTTCCGATCACGACCCCGGACCCTCGGAGCTCGGACGCAAGGTGGTGCGGCCGATGTGGCTCGAGATGGAAGAGACGCTGATGAAGGGGCTGGACGGAATCACCATCGAGGAACTGTGTATGCGCGCCAACGCCGCCAAGATCGATAACGCTTCCGATCAGCGATTGGACTTCACGATTTGACGCGAGGTATCGAGGGATGGACGTCAAACCTGCCCATCGCGTCGCCGAACGGCCTTCCAGGGCGGATAGGCCGGCATTGAAGGGGCGCATCCACGAAAGCATCCTGGATACCATCGGCAACACGCCGTTGGTGCGGCTCGCCAAGCTCTCCGGGCTCGACGGCTGCAAGGCCGAACTGCTGGGCAAGCTCGAATTCTTCAATCCGCTGGGCTCGGTCAAGGACCGCATCGGCCTCGCCATGATCGAGGCGGCGGAAAAGGAAGGGCGGATCGGCCCCGATACGGTGCTGATCGAGCCGACCTCGGGCAATACCGGGCTGGCCTTGGCCTTCGTCTGCGCCGCCAAGGGATACCGGCTGATCCTCACCATGCCGAGAAGCATGTCCGAGGCGAGCCGCAAGCTTTTATTGCTGATGGGCGCCGAGCTCGAGATCACCCCGACAACCGAGGGCATGCGCGGCGCCGTGCGCCGGGCCGAGGAGATCGAGAGCGAGCTGACCGATGCCCTCATCCTCCAGCAGTTCGAAAACCCGGCCAATCCGGAAATCCACCGCCGGACCACGGCCGAGGAAATCTGGCGCGACTGCGACGGCGATCTCGACATGGTGGTCGGCGGCATCGGCACCGGCGGCACCTTGACGGGCGTCGGCGAGGTGCTGAAATCGCGACTGCCGAAAGTCAAGGTCATCGCCGTCGAACCCGAGGACAGCCCGGTGCTGTCGGGCGGTTTGGCGGGCCCCCACAAGATCCAGGGCATCGGCCCTGGGTTCATCCCCAAGATCCTCAACGTCGACCTGATCGACGAGGTGATGCGGATCGGCAGCGAAACCGCCTTCGCCATGGCGCGCAAGGCGGCGGCTCTGGAAGGCATGCCGGTCGGCATATCGTCGGGCGCGGCGCTGGCGGCGGCGATAGAGATCGGCGCCAGGCGCGGCATGGGCGCCAAGCGCATCGTCGTCATCCTTCCGTCCTTCGCCGAGCGTTACCTTTCGACGCCGCTGTTCGATAATCTGTGAGGCCATAGACAGCGCCATGGAATTCAGCGAGGAACAGATCGAGCGCTACGCGCGCCACATCATCCTTCCCGAGGTCGGCGGCGAGGGTCAGGCCAAGCTGTTGCAATCGCGCGTCCTGGTCATCGGCGCCGGCGGGCTCGGATCGCCCTTGCTTTTGTATCTGGCCGCCGCCGGCACCGGCACCCTCGGCGTCGTCGATGACGATTTCGTCGATCTTTCGAACCTCCAGCGCCAGGTGATCCACGGCACCGGGCGCATCGGCGCCGCCAAGGTCGAGAGCGCGCGCCAAACCCTCGGCGAGATCAACCCCGAGGTGACGCTGCTTACCCATCAGACGCGGCTGAATGCCGGGAACGCCCTGGAGCTGATCGCGGACTATGACCTGGTGGCCGACGGCAGCGACAATTTCGCCACCCGCTTCCTCGTCAACGACGCTTGCTACTTGGCGAAAACGCCCCTGGTTTCGGCCGCGCTTCTCAGGTTCGAAGGCCAGATTTCGACCTTCAAGGCCTATCTCGGCGGCGCCGATCCGTGTTACCGCTGCATCTTCCCCGAGGCGCCGCCGCCGGGCCTCATCCCGACATGCGCCGAGGGCGGCGTGCTCGGCGCCGTCGCCGGCGCCATGGGGTCGATCCAGGCGGTGGAAGTGATCAAGGAGCTGCTCGGCATCGGCGAGAGCCTTTCGGGCTCGCTCTTGATCTACGACGCGCTTAACACCACCTTCCGCAAGATCAAGGTCAGGCCCGATCCGGAATGCCCGCTTTGCGGCCAAAACCCGACCATTCGGGATTTATCGGGCCATGCCGGCTGAACCGGGGGCCCAAGCGGGAGAGGGAACCCAGAGGGGGCCCGACAAGCTTTCCATCATCGTCTTCTCGGGCGAGTTCGAACGCATCCATTATGCCTTCGCCATGGCCGCCGCCGCCGCCGCCATGAACACGCCCGTCACCCTGTTTTTCACCATGGAAGGCATCAGGGCGCTTTGCAAGCCGACGGCGGACGGAACGCCCGGTTGGCACGCGCTGCCGCTCATCGCGGCGGCGAAGGACGCCAAGGCGCTCGACGCCGAGTTCGCCGATAGGGGCGTCGCCACCTTCGACGAAATGCATGACGCCTGCGTCAGTTTCGGCGTCAAGTTCATGGTCTGTGAAATGGGGCTGCGCGCCGCCGGACTTGACATCGCCGATTTGCGAGACGACGTTGCCTACGCCGAAGGGGGCATCGTCACCTTCCTCGCCGACGCTTCCAAGAAAGGAGCGACGTTCTTTGTCTGAGACAAGATCATCCCGGCCGGGTTCACGCCCGACGGCGGGCCTCGCTTTCATCGTGGTCCTGGCGATGGCGGCGGTCAACTTTTCGGCCGGGATCGCCGGCGGCGGGGCAAAAGCGGCGGAGCCCGAGGCCGGCGGCCCGAAGACGCCGGGGAAAACGGTCAAGAACGGCAAGGCGGTGAGCGGACAGTCGGGCCTGCCCGTGCCCCGTTACGCATCGCTCAGGGCAAACGAAGTGAACGTCAGGACCGGGCCCGGCGTACGCTATCCCGTCAAATGGGTATTCGTCCGCCGCGACCTTCCAATCGAGATCATCGCCGAATTCAGCACCTGGCGCAAAATCCGCGACTGGCAGGGATCGGAAGGCTGGGTGCATCGCTCCATGGTGTCGGGAAAGCGGACGGTCATCATCACCGATGCGGTGCAGGTCATGCGCCGTGAACCGTCGCGCTGGGCCCCGGCGGTGGCGCGGGTCGAAGCGGGCGTCGTCGCCCACATCATCGAGTGCGGCGTCGAATGGTGCCGGGTCGAGGCGGGCGGTTTCAGCGGCTGGGTCAAGGACGGCCAGTTCTGGGGCCGGGGCAAACGAGAAAAGATCCAGTAGCGGCTAAGGGCCGAACGAGCGAACGGGCAGTCGCCGGGTCGCCCACCTCCTCGAGAAACTCGAGGTGGCCGTGGGCGTGGCCCGTTTTCCCTTCGGCCGTCGAATGGATAACCGCGGAGACATCGTTGTAGCCTTCGATGTCGGCCTTCCGCGCGAAGTAGAGGTAGCGCGCGTGCGCTTCGGAGGACTTGGCGAATGCCTCCTTCAGGTTCTTTCCTGTCTTCGTGCCAACTAACGACGGCCTGATGCCCTCCATGTCAGCCTGCGATCGCGGAGCTAGCCCTT
>JADFPK010000002.1 GCA_022562375.1 Pseudomonadota bacterium | reverse complement strand
GTTGAACGGGCGCCCGGCGAGTCCATGGATCTCCTTCTCCAGCACCACCAGCCGGCCGGCGAAGTCCTCGCTCAACGCCTCGAGCTCGGCCTTGTCGACCTTGATGCCGGCGCGCTCCATCTCCCTCAGCACCGCGATCAACGGCCGCTCCAGGGTCTCGTAGACCGTGACCATGCATTCCTTGGCGAGACGGGGCTTGAGCAGCCGGTGAAGCCGGCCGGTGATGTCGGCGTCCTCGGCGGCGTAATCGACGGCGGCCGCCAGCGGCACGTATTCGAAGCTCACCTGTTTCCTGCCGGATCCTGCGACGTCGGCGTATTTGATCGTCTGGTGGCCAAGATGAAGGGCGGCCAACTCATCGAGGCCATGGCGGTGCAGGCCGCCCTCGAGCACGTAGGACAGCACCATGGTGTCATCGACCGGCCGCAGGGCGATGCCGTAACGCGCCAGCACCTGGGCGTCGTATTTGATGTTGTGCCCGACCTTGAGCACGGAAGCGTCCTCGAACAGGGGCTTGAGGAGCGCGAGCGCCCGATCGAAGGGCACCTGCTTCGGCGCGCCTTGGCCGTTCGCGCCCTTCACCTCCTTCGCCTGCCCGCCTGCGCGGCCGGAGCCGCTTCGGCGTGGCGAAGACCCGCCGTCACCGAGGTCGAGGTCGCCCTGCGCCGGGGCCTGGCGGTGGCCCAGCGGGATGTAGCACGCCTTGCCGGCGCTGACCGACAGCGACACGCCGACGAGATCGGCGCGCATGGCGTCGAGCGAGGTGGTTTCGGTATCGACGGCGACGGTGCCGGCGGCGTGCGCGCGGGCGATCCACTCCTTCAGCGCCCCCACCTCCTGGACCGGTTCGTAGGATTTCGCCTCGGGCGCCGGTTCGGCGGCGTCGGCGCCGCCAATCGCGCCTTCGAGCGTCACCCCCTCGGCGGCGAGCTTGCTTTCGATGCGCGCCGTGAGGCGGACGAAATCCTGGGCGCGGAGGAACCCCACCAGGGTTTCCGGGTCGGGCGGGCGCAGGCCGAAGGAGCTGAGCGGCTCGGTCACCGGCACGTCGTCCTTGAGCCGCACCAGGTCCCTGGAAATGCGCGCCTGATCGGCGAAGGCGATGAGGTTCTCGCGGCGCTTGGGCTGCTTGATCTCCGAAGCCCTGGCCAACACCTGATCGAGATCGCCGTAGGTGTTGATCAACTCCGCCGCGGTCTTGACCCCGATCCCCGGGACGCCCGGCACGTTGTCGGTCGAATCCCCCGCCAGCGCCTGGACATCGATCACCTTGTCCGGCCCGACGCCGAACTTCTCGCGCACTTCCCCGGCGCCGATGCGGCGGTTGCGCATCGGGTCCATCATGGTGATGGCGTCCGTCACCAGCTGCATCATATCCTTGTCCGACGACAAGATGGTGACCTCGGCGCCCTCGGCCTCGGCTTCCCGCGCGTAGGTGGCGATCAGATCGTCGGCCTCGTACCCCTCCATCTCCAGGCACGGCACGTTGAAGGCGCGCGTCGCCTCGCGGATGAGTTCGAACTGGGGCACCAGATCCTCGGGCGCGTCGGGCCGGTTGGCCTTGTAATCGGGATAGATGTCGTTGCGGAAATTCCGCCGCGCGGCGTCGAAAATGACGGCGAGGTAATCGGCCTCGGTGTCCTCCAACAGCTTCATCAGCATGTTGCAGAAGCCGAACACCGCGTTGGTCGGCGTGCCGTCGCGCCGGTTCATCGGCGGCAATGCATGATAGGCGCGGAAAATGTAGCCCGATCCGTCGACCAGGAAGACCCGCGCCGGCCTCCCGGTCCCCTCCCTGGCCTTGAGCGCGCTCACCTATCCTCCACCACTCATGCCATCGTCTCTAAACACAAAGCGGCGCCCGCAATAGGGGCAGGCGGTCTCGCCATCCTCGCCGAGATTGAGGTAGACCTTGGGGTGCCCGAGCACGCCGCCGCCGCCGTCGCAGTCGACGCCTTTGCGGGCGACGGTGATGGTCTCGATTTCGGTTGCGTCTTCCACCGCCATGATCCGTTCCAATCCTTGTCCCCGAGCCGGCCATTGACGACAATGTCAGGCGGATGATACCCATTGCCGCGGCACAATCAACCGGGGCGAAACGGCCCGGCCGGATGCCCGAAGCGTCAAGCGTAATGCCACCTCAACCGCACCCCATGTCCGTCGAAAAATCATCCACCGAACCGGGCGGGGGCGATTGAGCATGGCGCGGGTGCTGATCGCGCTGCTGGTCCTCTCGCTCGCCGCCTGCCAGCCCCGGCTGCGGTTGCCGGGAGAGCCGGTGGCGCCGCCGCGGCTGACCGAGGACGCCTACATCGCCGCCGACGGCGCCCGGCTGCCGCTGCGGGTGTGGCTGCCCGAAGGCCGGCCCAAGGCGGTCCTGGTGGCGCTCCATGGCTTCAACGATTATTCCAACGCCTTCGAGGCGCCCGCCGCCTTCTGGGCGCAGAAGGGGATCGCCACCTACGCCTACGATCAACGCGGCTTCGGGGCGACAGAACACCGGGGCGAATGGCCCGGCATCGGGGCCATGGCCAATGACCTCAGGGCGGTGAGCCGCCTGGTCCGGGCCCGGCACGCCGGCATCCCGTTCTATCTCGTCGGCATCAGCATGGGGGGCGCGGTCGCCATGGTGGCGCTGACCGGCGCCGACCCGCCCGAGGCCGAGGGCGTCGTCCTGGCGGCGCCCGCCGTCTGGGGGCGGCGGCACATGAACGTCTTCCAGCGGGCGGCGCTGTGGCTTTCGGCCCACACGGTGCCGTGGTTGCGGCTCACCGGCAGGGGGCTCGGCATCAAGCCGTCGGACAATACCGAGATGCTCCGCGCGCTCGGGCGCGACCCACTGGTGATCAAGGAGACCCGGATCGACACCATCTGGGGCCTCGCCAACCTGATGGACGCGGCCTTCGACGCGGCGCCGAAGCTGACGGGGCGGGCGCTGATCCTTTATGGCGCCAACGACGAGGTGGTGCCCAAAGACCCGACGGTGGAGATGATCCGCCGCCTGCCGGCCGCCGCCAGGGCGCGCCAGCGCGTCGCCATGTACGAGGAGGGCTTTCACATGCTGCTCCGCGATTTGCAGGCGGATGCCGTGCTTGCCGACATCATCGCCTGGATCGAGGACGCCGCCCGGCCGCTGCCGTCGGGCGCCGACGAACGGGCGCGCGAGCGCCTCGCCGTCAAATGACCGGCCGGCGGTGAAGACGGACCGGAGCGTTTGCGCGCGCGTCCCGATTGGCGTAATGTTCCGGCGTTTTCGGCCCAATGTTCTAGGCCCGCGCGACGCACCCGTAGCTCAGCTGGATAGAGCGCTGCCCTCCGGAGGCAGAGGCCGCAGGTTCGAATCCTGCCGGGTGCGCCAACTTTCCCAAGAAATAGAATGCCCGCATGGCCAAACCGGTTTGAGACACACGGTGATATCGGGGTAGACGGAACCCCCCCTCAAATCGCCGATTTTGCCGCCAACGGCGTGGCCGGTTTCGGATGTGGCGAGCGCCTATACCAAAAACAGCTTCACTGGTTTTCCGTACACCCGTCCGTCCGCGAGCCGGGCCTGTCTTCCTTGATCCAGATCAACGCCGGCGGCGGGCCACCGTGGCAAGGCCTAGCTGTCAGCCGGGAAGTTGGCACCTCATCTTATGCCCACCCGGCTGGCTCTAACGTCACCGATAAACAGCCTAACTCGCCCCGCTTGGGCGGGACTTTCTCTTCAGGGGCAAATCAGGGATGTACGCAACACCCTGGTTTTCGGTACGGCTCACACGGTTTCACCTCGGCGAGGTCAATTTATTTACACCCGACGACTGGACGAAAGGTCCTCATTAGTGTTAGCTCGGTTCCTGTTCCGACATTCAAGGGAGGCTATGGACATGAACAAAAGTGAATTGGTTTCTGCCGTCACCTCGACCAGCGGCACCAGCAAGGGTGATGCCGACAGGGTCGTCGATGCTTGGTGCAATGCAATCACCGATGCCCTCAGCCGGGGCGAGGAAGTCCGCCTTACCGGTTTTGGCAGGTTCAGTGTTGCCAACCGAGCGGCCCGCATGGGCAGGAACCCTCGCACTGGCGCGCCGATCAATATACCCGCATCTAGGCAGCCGAAGTTCAAGGCCGGAAAGCAGTTGAAGAATGCAGTGAACGGGTAGCAGATCCCGGAACGCGTTTCAAAGCCCCTCGGATCGTCCAGCGTAACGGTCGAGGGGCTTTGTGCTATTGGTTTTGCCGAAGCGATCGAGGCTGCAAACGCGCCCCTAAACCCGGTCCGGACCGAAGATCGGTTCGGTCGTACATACGGCGATCATATCTTTTCCGTATAGATGGCCGAGCCCCGGCGCCTCGGGCCCGAGATTCACCCTGAATGACCCTGAAACAGCCGGGATACGGCTAACTTGTTGAAATGCGGGCCGCTTCCAACGCCTCCTGGGCGGCGAGCCATCGGGCTTCGGCCTCGGCGAAACGCCTGGCGATCTCGCCTTGGCGTTTGAGGAGTTCGCCGAGCGCGTCCGCGGGGCCGTCATAGACCGCCGGATCGGCCAGGCGTCTCTCGATCTCCGCCTTCTCGGCGCCGACCGCTTCGAGGCCGGCTTCGGCATCGCCGATTTCGCGTCTCAGCCGTGTCAGCCCGGCGCGCGCCTTGGCCGCCCGGCGGCGGACGTCGCGGCGGGATTCCTTTTGCCGGCCGCTGGCGTGGGGCGCGGCCTTGGGCTTTGCCTCCGTCGTCAGCGACCACGCCATATAGGCGTCGATATCGCCGTCGAAGGGCCGGCAGGTGCCGTCCGCCACCAGGTAGAGCCGCTCGGCACAGAGGGCGATCAGATGGGCGTCGTGGGTGATCAGCACCACCGCCCCCGAAAAGGCGTTGAGCGCCGCCGCGAAGGCCTCCCGCGCCTCGATGTCGAGATGGTTGGTGGGCTCGTCGAGGATCAGCATATGGGGCGCGGCGCGGCTCATGAGCGCCAGCAGGAGGCACGCTTTCTCGCCGCCGGAAAGCCGGCCGGCCGGGACATCGGCGCCATCGCCCGAGAACCCGAAGCGGCCGAGGTGGGCGCGCAGCCTCGGCTCCCCCGTGTCGGGCTCGAGCCGTGCCAGATGCCGGTAACCGCTGGCGGCCAGATCCAGCTCCTCGGTCTGGTGCTGGGCGAAATAGCCGATGCGTAGCTTGCGCGCCCGGCGCACCGTGCCGGCCGAGGCGTCCAGCCGGCCCGCCAGGAGCCGCGCCAGGGTCGACTTGCCGTTGCCGTTGCGCCCCACCAGCGCCATGCGGTCGTCCATGTCGATGCGGAGATCGAGGCCGGTGAGGACCGCCGGCCCATCGCCGTAACCGACCGCGGCACGGTCGAGCGTCAGCACCGGCGGCGGCAGTGCCTCCGGTTCGGGGAAATCGAAATTCACCGGCGTCTCGATGATGACCGGCACGGCGGGCTCGAGACGCTCCAGCATCTTGATCCGGCTTTGCGCCTGGCGCGCCTTCGTCGCCTTGGCGCGGAAGCGTTCGATGAAGGCGGTCATGCGGCGGCGTTGTCCGGCCAGCCGGGCGGCGGCGCGGCGCTGGCTTTGGCGGCGCTCCCGGAGCGTGCGCTCGAAGGTGGAATAGCCGCCGCGGTAGGAGTCCAGCCGTCCGCCTGTCAGGTGCACGGTGCGCCGGGTCACCCGGTCGAGCAGCCGGCGGTCGTGGCTGACCAGAATCAGGGTGCCGGAATGGGACGCCAGGTATGTTTCCAGCCACCCGGTGCTCTCCAGATCCAGATGGTTGCTGGGCTCGTCCAGCAGCAACAGATCCGATTCGGCGAACAGCACCCGGGCCAGCGCGATGCGCATGCGAAGGCCGCCCGACAGCGCCGAGCAAGACCCCGACTGCGCCGCCTCGGGGAAGCCCAGCCCGGCCAGGATGGTGGCGGCGCGGGCCGGCGCCCCATGGGCGTCCATGTCGGCGAGACGGGCGTGGATCTCGCCCATATGGTGGGGGTCGGCCGCCGATTGGGCTGCCGCCAGCAGCCGGGTGCGTTCCCCATCGGCGGCGAGCACCGCGTCGAGCAGGCTTTCAGGCCCATCGGGCGCCTGCTGGGACATGACCGCGATGCGGGTCCTGGCCGGAACGTCGATATGGCCCGCATCGGGCTGCAGCTCTCCGGCGATGAGGCGCAGAAGGGTGGTCTTGCCGGCGCCGTTGCGCCCCACCAGCCCGACCTTGGCGCCCCCCGGCACCGACAGCCGGGCGCCCTCCATCAGGGTCCGCCCGCCGATCCGGCAGGTCAGGTCGTCGATCCGCAGCATGGAACGGTTATTAGCACAATCCGCCGGTGGCAGCGGCCGCGGGTTCGAATCCCGCCGGTTGCGCCAATTTTCGATGAGTTAGGGAATTTTACGGATTGTGCTCGGGCGTCCCGGTCGGTCATGGGTGCGCCGCCGACGGCACGGGCGGCGGAACCCGCGAGACCGGTATTGTATTTAACCATACTATCCTATTTATAGGAGACTGAACCACCGGGCCAAGGTGGAGGGAGAACCGGCCGCGGTTGAAAGATCGGCCGATGAGCGACGACCCCGCGTTCGACATCAACGAGACCACCTATCAATGGTGCGTGCGCGCGTTCTCGTTCCTGCACGACCGCCTCAAGATCAACATCAAGGTCCACGACGACGACGGCCACATCGAGGCCGGCCAGATTTTCCTGTTCAACCACTTCGCCCGCTTCGAAACCATTATCCCGCAATACCTCATCCATCAGGCGACCGGCGCCTACTGCCGCTGCGTCGCCTCGGCGGACCTGTTCGAGGGCAACGAGACCTTCGCCAAGTTCCTGTGGAGCGTCGGCGCCGTGCCCACCGATCACCCGGGCCTGTTGCCCTTCCTCGCCGCCGAGATATTGCGCGGACGCAAGGTGATCTTCTTTCCCGAGGGCGGCATGGTCAAGGACCGCCGGGTGCTGGACGAGGAGGGCCGGTTCTCGATCTTTTCGCAGATCGACCGCATCCGGCGCAAGCACCACAAGGGGGCGGCGGCGATGGCGTTGACGCTCGAGATCTTCAAGAAACGCATTCTCTCGGTGCATGAGGCCCAAGGGACCGAGAGGCTGAGGCGATGGGTCGACGCGCTGGGCATGGACGACATCGACGCGCTGATCGCCGCCGCCCGGAAACCGACGCTGATCGTGCCCGCCAACATCACCTTCTGGCCGGTGCGCACCGACGACAACATCCTGCGCAAGGCGGCCGAGATGTTCGGCGGCGGCATCCCCGACAGTGTCAAGGACGAGTTGCTGATCGAGGGCAACATCTTGTTGAAGCGCACCGACATGGACATCCGGTTCGGCCACCCGATCGCCCCGGGTATCGCCTGGAACTGGTTCGAACGGGCGGTGCTCAACCGGGTGTTCGAGAGAATCGACAGCTTGTCCGAATTGTTCGCCCTGAAGCCGGATCAGGGGCGCTGGGTCGAGCGCATGGTGTCGAAGGCGATGGGACGCGAAACGGCGCGGCTGCGCGACCGCTACATGCACGAGATGTACGCCAACGTCACCGTCAACCTCTCTCACCTGGCCTCGCGGCTGATCCTCAAGCTGCTCGACGCCGGGTTGACGGAGATCGATCACGACCGCTTTCACCGGTTGCTTTATCTGGCGATCAAGAACGCCCAGCGGGAACCCTCCATTCACCTGCACCGGGGCCTGACCAACCCGGAGGTCTATGGCGGCATCCTGAGGGACGGCACCGGCGGCTTCGAGCAGTTCCTGCACACCACCACCCGCATCGGCCTGATCGAGATCACCGAGAAGCGCTACCGTTTCCTGCCCAAGCTGCTGGAGGAACATGCCCATCACGAGGTCCGGCTCGAGAACCTGGTGACCGTCTACGCCAACGAGGTGGCGCCGGTGAAAGCCGCGCGCCGGGCCGTCGAGCAGGCCGTCGAGTCTGCCCCGGCGATGGACGGGGCGGCGCTGGCGCGGCTCCGGTTCGACGACGAGATCCGCGCCTTCGCCTGGTGCCAGGAGCACTATTCACGGCCCCGGCATGCCAAGATCAACGACCGGGAGACGGCGACCAAAAGCGGCGAGCCCTATCTGCTGATGCCCGAGACCGCGAACGGGACCGGCGTCGTGCTGGTGCACGGCTTTCTCGCCTCTCCGGCCGAGCTCAGGGCCTTCGGCGAAAAGCTGGAGGCCCTCGGGTTCGCCGTCATCGGCGTCCGCCTCAGCGGTCACGGGACTTCGCCCTGGGACCTTCGCGGCCGAAGCTGGGAGGACTGGCTGGGATCGGTCCGGCGGGGTTACGAGATCATGTCGGGGCTGGCGGACCGCATTTTCCTCGCCGGGTTCTCGACCGGCGGCGCGCTGGCCTTGCGGTTCGCGGCGGAGCGGCCCCGGAAGCTGATCGGCGTCGGCGCCGTCGCCGTCCCGGTCAAGTTCCGCAACCGCAACATCGTCTTCGTGCCGGTCCTCCACGGCGTCAACAAGCTGACCCGATGGGTGTCCTCGCTCGAGGGTCTGATGCCGTTCCGGCCCAACGATTCCGAAAACCCCGAGGTCAATTACCGCCATATACCCATACGCGGGCTGTTCGAGTTGCGCCGGCTGGTCGACGAGCTGACCAAACGCCTGCCCGACGTCACCTGCCCGGTCCGGCTCGTCCAGGGCACCGAGGATGAGATCGTCGACGCCAAGAGCGCCGAGATCGTCTTCGACAAGCTGGGATGCGAGGACAAGCGCTTGCACATGATCCCGTCGAAACGCCACGGGATCCTGGCCGATGACACCGGCGGCACCCAGGAATTGCTGATCTCGTTCCTCACCAATCTGGCGTCCCAAGTTACCGACCCCGCTTCGCCGCCCGAGGACGCGCCCGAGGAAGCGCCCGAGGAAGCGAAGGTGGCGCCGGGAGAGACCGATGTTCGAACCGCCGTCTGAGAGGTGTCCGATCGGCGGACGACGGGGTCGAAGCTGAATGCTGATGCCCCTCACCTCTGCCATCGTCCGGTCCGTCCGCGCCGTCCTCGCCCCGTTCAGGCGTCTGCGCGCCGTCGAAAGCGCCCCCATGGAACGGCCCTATCCGTGGGAGAAATCCTATCCCGCGGGGGTCGAATGGCCGGCGGCGTTCGAGGCCAGGCCGCTGACCCGGCTCCTCGACGACGCGGTTGCCGCCTATCCCGACAATTTCTGCCTCAGCTTCCGCGGCCGGCGCACCCGCTACCGCGACGTCGCCCGGATGGTCGATCGCGCGGCGAAAGGCTTTCGGGCGCTCGGCGTCCGCAAGGGCATCAAGGTCGGCCTGATGCTGCCCAACACCCCTTACGCGGTGATTTGTTTCTACGCCGTGCTCAAGGCCGGCGGCACCGTCGTCAACATCAACCCGCTCTACGCCGAACGCGAGATCGAGCGCCAGATCGCCGATTCCGGGCTTTGCATCCTGGTGACCCTGAATATGAAGCGGCTCTACCGCAAGGTGGCGGCCAGGGTCCAAAATGATGAAGGGCTGGAGCGGATCGTGGTGTGCTCGATGAGCGACGTGCTGCGGTTCCCCGAGAAGGTGCTGTTCGACCTCCTGAAACGCCGCGAGGTCGCCGCCATCCCCAAGGACGACCGCCACCTGCCGTTCGACAAGCTGATCGACAATGACGGCGTCCTCGACGTCGCCGCCATCGATCCCGAGACCGACGTCGCCGTGCTCCAATATACCGGCGGCACCACCGGGTTCCCCAAGGCCGTCCGGCTCACCCACGCGAACCTCTACGCCAACGCCAAGCAGCTCGAGATGTGGGCGACGGACATCAGGCCGGGCGAGGAGAAGATCCTCGGCGTGTTGCCGCTCTTCCACGCCTTCGGCATGACCGCGGTGATGAATTTGGGTCTCGGCATCGGCGCCGAATTGATCCTGCTGCCGCATTTCAAGCCGGCCGAAGTCCTCCAAGCCATCGACCGCGAGAAGCCGACCATCTTCATCGGCGTGCCGACCATGTTTTCGGCCCTCAACGCCGCCCGCGACATCGCCGATTACGACCTCTCGAGCCTCGTCTTCTGCATCTCCGGCGGCGCGCCGTTGGCGGTCGAAATCCATCGCCGGTTCGAGGAACGGACCGGCTGCATCCTGGTCGAGGGCTATGGGCTCAGCGAGACCGGTCCGGTCTGCACCGTCAACCCGATCAATGATGAGCGCAGACCGGGTTCGGCCGGCCTGCCCCTGCCGGCGACGGTGATCGAGATCACCGCGCTGGACAACCCCGACTGCGTGTTGGGGCTGGGCGATCGCGGCGAGGTCTGCGTCAGCGGCCCGCAGGTGATGGCCGGCTACGCCAACCGGGCGAAGGAGAACATCGACGTCTTTCGCGGCGGCCGCCTGCACACCGGCGATATCGGCTATCTCGACGATGACGGCTATCTTTTCGTCGTCGACCGGATCAAGGACTTGATCCTGTCGGGCGGTTTCAACGTCTACCCGCGCATGGTCGAGGAGGTGATCCACCTGCACCCGGCGGTCGAGGAGGTCGCGGTCTGCGGTGTTGCCGACCGGCACCGGGGAGAGATCGTCAAGGCCTTCGTCAAACTCGGTGACGGCGAGGAGTTGACGGCCGGGGATTTGCGCGTTTTCCTCAAGGACAAGCTGGCGCCGTTCCAGATGCCCCGCAAGATCGAGTTCCGCGACTCCCTGCCGATGACCCTGATCGGCAAGATATCGAAGAAGGAATTGATCGCCGGTGACACCCCCAGCGAAGCGGAGCCCGAGCCGGCGCCGACCGCCGAAACATGAGGCCGCAACGGAGGATTCGGATATGAAGAACGTCGTGATCGCCGGCTATGCCCGGTCTCCGTTCACACCAGCCGAGAAAGGCGCGCTGAAAGACGTGCGGCCCGACGAGCTTGCCGCCCAGGTGGTCAAGGGCCTGATGGCGAAGACCGGCGTCGATGCCGACGATATCGAGGATCTGATCCTCGGCTGCGCCTTCCCTGAGGCCGAGCAGGGCCTGAACATGGCGCGGCTCGTGGTCTTTCGCGCACGCTTGCCGCAAAGCGTCGCCGGCGTCACCGTCAACCGGTTCTGCGGATCGTCGATGTACGCCATCCACATCGCCGCCGGCGCCATTCGAATGGACGCCGGGAACGCCTTCATCTGTGCCGGCGTCGAGTCGATGTCGAGGGTGCCGATGATGGGCTATAACCCGATGCCCCATCCCGAACTCTACGAATCCTACCCCCAGGCCTACATCTCGATGGGAGAGACCGCCGAAAACGTCGCCAGGAAGTATCAGATCACCCGCGAGGAACAGGAAGCCTTCGCCGTCGAATCCCAGTCCCGCGCCGCCAAGGCCCAGGCCGCCGGCCGCCTCGCCGACGAGATCGTGGCGATCTCCAAGGACGGCGCCACGGTCGATACCGACGGCTGCCTCAGGCCCGACACCACGCCCCAGGGCCTGGCCGATCTGAAGCCGGCCTTCGATGAGGCCGGCACCGTCACCGCCGGCACGTCCTCGCCGCTCACCGACGGGGCGGCGGCGACACTGGTCTGCAGCGAGGACTACGCCAAGGCGAACGGGCTGGCGCCCTTGGCCCGGATCAAGAGCATCGCCGTCGCCGGCTGCGCGCCCGAGATCATGGGCATCGGCCCGGTGCCGGCGTCGAGGAAGGCGCTGGAGCGCGCCGGTTTGACCATCGCCGACATCGACGTCGCCGAGGTCAACGAGGCCTTCGCGTCCCAGTCCCTGGCCTGCCTTCGCGACCTCGAACTCGATCACGCGCGGGTCAATATCGACGGCGGCGCCATCGCGCTCGGCCATCCGCTCGGCGCCACCGGCGCGCGCATCACCGGCAAGGCGGCGATGCTGCTCGGGCGCGAGGGCGGTACCTTCGCGCTGGCCACCCAGTGCATCGGCGGCGGCCAGGGGATCGCCACCGTGCTCGAGGCCGCCGGATGAGCGAAATCCGCAAGGCGGCGGTGATCGGCGCCGGCGTCATGGGCGCCGGTATCGCCGCCCATATCGCCAACGCCGGGGTGCCGGTGGTGCTTCTCGACATCGCCGCCCGGGACGGCGCGAACCGCAGCGCCATCGCCGAAGGCGCCGTCGAGAGGATGCTCAAGGCCGACCCCGCACCCTTCATGCATAAGCGAAACGCCGGCCGCGTCACCACCGGCAACATCGAGGACGATATCGGCCTGCTCGCCGATTGCGATTGGATCGTCGAGGCGATCATCGAGCGCGCCGAGCCCAAGCGCGCGCTCTACCATAAGATCGACGCCGTCCGCAAGCCGTCATCCATCGTCTCTTCGAACACCTCGACGCTGCCGCTGGCGGTACTGACCGAGGGCCTGGCGGAGAGCTTCGCCGCCGACTTCCTGATCACCCATTTCTTCAACCCGCCCCGCTACATGCGCCTCATCGAGATCGTCGCCGGCGCCCGAACGGACCCGCAAAAGGTCGCGGCGGTGCGCCGGTTCGCCGATATCCGCCTGGGCAAGGGCGTGGTCGACGCCAAGGACACGCCCGGCTTCATCGCCAACCGGATCGGCATCTATTGGCTGCAATCCGCCGTCATCGCGGCGATCGAGGACGGCATCTCGGTCGAGGAAGCGGACGCCGTGATGGGCCGGCCGGTGGGCATCCCCAAGACCGGGGTGTTCGGGCTGCTCGACATGGTCGGCCTCGATCTGATGCCCCACATCCTCGCCAGCATGGAAGGGGCCCTGGCGGCGGACGACCCCTTCCATGAGGTCTCGGGCGAAACCAAGCTGATCGCCGGGATGATCGAGGAGGGTTATACCGGGCGCAAGGGCAAGGGCGGGTTCTACCGGCTCAAGCCCGAGACGGCGGAAAGGATCAAGGAGGCGCGCGATCTGGCGACCGGCGAATACCGCGCGGCGGGGAAACCGGACCTCGAAAGCGTCCGGGCGGCGCGCAAGGGCGGGCCGCGGGCGCTGCTCGCCCACGCCGACAAGGGCGGGCGCTACGCCTGGCGGGTGCTGTCCGCCACCCTCGCCTACGCCGCCGATCTGGTGCCCGAGATCGCCGATGACATCGTCGCCGTCGATCAGGCCATGCGCCTCGGCTACGCCTGGCGCTACGGCCCGTTCGAGCTGATCGACAAGCTCGGCGGCGGTTGGTTCGCCGATAGGCTCAAGGCCGAGGGCCGGCCCGTGCCCCGGCTGCTGGAGGTGGCGGCGGGGCGTCCGTTCTACCGCACCGAGGCCGGCCGGCTCCAATACATGACCGCCCTTGGCGATTATGCCGACGTCAGGCGCGCCGACGGCGTGTTGTTGCTGGCCGACATCAAGCGCCGCCAGAAGCCGGTGGCGGCGAACCGCTCGGCCAGTCTTTGGGACATCGGCGACGGCGTCCTTTGCCTCGAGTTCCACAGCAAGATGAACACGCTCAACCCCTTCTCGCTCGGCATGATCGACAAGGCGGTGCGGCTGATACCGGGCAACTACCGGGCGCTGGTCATCTACAACGAGGGCTCCAACTTCTCGGCCGGCGCCAATATCGGCCTGTTGCTCATCGCCATGAAGCTCAGGCTTTGGTTCGCCCTCGACTATCTGATACGCCGCGGCCAGAACGCCTACAAGGCGCTCAAATACGCCCCCTTCCCGGTGGTTGGCGCGCCGTCGGGCCTGGCGCTCGGCGGCGGCTGCGAAGTCCTGCTTCATTGCGACGCCGTGCAGGCCCACGCCGAAACCTACACCGGCCTGGTCGAGGTCGGCGTCGGCATCGTTCCCGCCTGGGGCGGATGCAAGGAGATGCTGATCCGCTGGACCGCCAATCCCGACCGCCCGGGCGGGCCGATGCCGCCGGTGATCAAGGTCTTCGAGACCATCGGCATGGCGGTGGTGGCGAAATCGGCGGCCCAAGCGCGGGATCTTCTGGTGCTGCGTCCGGCCGATGGCATCACCATGAACCGGGACCGGCTGTTAGCCGACGCCAAGGCCAAGGCCCTGGCCCTGGCCGAGGATTACACGCCGCCCGAGGCGCCCGAGGTGTCGCTGCCCGGCCCGACGGCGCTGGCGGCGATGTCGATGGCCCTCGACGGGCTCAGCCTTAGCGGCAAGGCGACGGCGCATGACGCCACCATCGGCAAGGCCCTGGCCGGCGTGCTTTCCGGCGGCGACACCGATTTCCTCGCACCCATCGGCGAGGACGATCTCCTGGCGCTCGAGCGCAAGGCCTTGATCGCGCTAGCGCATCACCCCGCTTCCATCGCCCGCGTCGCCCACATGATCAAGAACGGCAAACCCTTGCGGAACTGAGCGATGACGCCGATCTTCCTGATCCTCGCCGCCGTCCTGTTCGTAGGTTTTCTCTATATGGGACACGGCTATTGGGCCTGGGTCTCGGTCCTGGTCGTCGGGCTCGGCGCCTGGGCGCTCACCGGCGTCGAAACGCCGGTGGCCTTCGCCGTGGCGGCGATCGCGGCCTTCGCCCTCGCCATATCGTTCGGCGTCCCGGCGATCCGCCGGCGCCTGTTCGCGGCGCCGGTCATGGGGCTGGTGCGTTCCTTCCTGCCGCGCATCGGCGAGACCGAGCGCATCGCGCTGGAGGCCGGGACGGTGTGGTGGGACGGCGAGTTGTTCTCGGGCAACCCCGACTGGCGGTGGCTCCTCGACTTCAAACCGCGGCCCTTGTCCGAACGCGAACAGGCCTTCCTCGACGGGCCGGTGGAGGAGCTCTGCCGGATGATCGACGACTGGGACATCGCCCAAGCCCGCGATCTTTCCCCCGAGGCCTGGGAGTTCATGAAGCGCGAGCGTTTCTTCGGCATGATCGTGCCCGAGGAATATGGCGGTCTCGGCTTCTCGGCCATCGCCAACTCCGCCGTCGTCACCAAGGTCTCGAGCCGCAGCGTCGCCGCCGGCTGCACCGTGATGGTCCCGAACTCGCTCGGCCCGGCGGAACTGATTTTGCATTACGGCACCGAGGCGCAGAAGGATCACTACCTGCCGCGCCTGGCGAAGGGCGAGGAGGTCCCCTGCTTCGCCCTCACCGAACCCCACGCCGGTTCCGACGCGGCGTCGGGGCGGGCGACCGGCGTCGTCGGCCTGGGCACCTTCGACGGCAAGGAAGTGACCGGCATACGGCTCAACTGGCAGAAGCGCTACATCACCCTCGCCCCGGTGGCCACCGTCATCGGCCTCTCCTTCCGTCTGCTCGACCCGGACGGGCTTTTGGGCGGCGAGGAGGACCGCGGCATCACCTGCGCCCTGATCCCCCGCGACATTCCCGGCATCGGCATCGGCGATCGGCACGACCCCATGGGGGTGGCGTTCCAGAACGGGCCGATCACCGGGACGGACGTCTTCGTGCCGCTCGATTTCATCATCGGCGGGGTCGACGGCGTCGGCCAGGGCTGGCGCATGCTGATGGACTGCCTGGCGGTGGGCCGGGCGATTTCGCTGCCGGCGCTGTCGGTGGCGGCGATCGAGCTGGCGGCGCGCACCACCGGCGCCTACGCCACCGTCCGCGAGCAGTTCTCCATGCCGATCGGCCGCTTCGAGGGCATCGAGGAGGCGCTGGCCCGCATCGGCGGCCACGCCTATATGATGAACGCCGCCCGGGTGCTGACCTGCGGCGCCGTCGACGCCGGCGAGAAACCGGCGGTTCCCTCGGCCATCGTCAAGGCCTACCTCACCGAAAGCATGCGCGCGTGCGTCGCCGACGCCATGGACATCCTCGCCGGCGCCGCCGTCTGCCGGGGGCCCGGCAACAACCTCTCGAGGATCTACACCGCCGTCCCCATCGGCATCACCGTCGAGGGCGCCAACATCCTGACCCGGTCGCTGATCATCTTCGGCCAGGGGTCGATCCGCTGCCATCCCTTCGTCCAGGACGAGATGCAGGCGATCGCGGAGGACGACCTTGGCCGCTTCGATGCCGCCTTCTTCGGCCATCTGGGGTTCGTATTCTCGAACGCCGTCAGGGCGTTCGGGCTGGCCATCACCCGGGGCCGCCTGGCAAAGGTACCGGAGGGAAGCTCGACCGCCCCCTATTTCCGCGCCTTGACGCGCTTGAGCGCCGCCTTCGCGCTGATCACCGACACCGCGCTCGGCACCATGGGCGGGGCGCTCAAGCGGCGCGAGAAGATCAGCGGGCGCCTCGCCGACGCCCTGGCGTGGATGTATCTCGCCTCCGCCGCGCTCAAGCGCTTCGTCGATGACGGCCGCCCGGGGAGCGATCTTCCGTTCCTCAGATGGTCCTGCGATCTGGCCCTTTACAAGATCGAAGACGCCCTTCGGGGCGTGCTGGACAACCTGCCCAACCGCCCGGCGGCGGCGCTGGTGCGTCTTCTCGCCTTTCCCCTGGGCTCCCGCGCGAGGCCGCCGGCAGACGATCTCGGCGCCGAGGTGGCGCGGGGCCTGCTCGACGGCAATGAAGCACGCGTGCGACTCAGCGCCGACATCTTCGTTCCCGGCGCGGATGAGGACGGCCTGGGTAAGCTCGAGGCGGCGCTTGAACTCGTCCTCGCGGCGCGAGGCGTGCGAATAAAGATCCGCGACGCGGTTCGCGCCGGCGATCTCGAGGCCGGGCCGGCGGACACCCTCGCCGAACGCGCCGGGGCCAAGGGCATCATCACGGCGGACGAGCGCCGGCGCGACGAGGCGGCCGAGGAGGCGCGCGACGCGGTCATCCAGGTCAGCGCCTACGACACCGACACCTATGATTCGCTCAAGGGCTAAGCGGGCGCGGATGATAATGGCAAAGGTCTGAGATAATGTCGGTCCCGCCGATCCTGCCCGTCATCGCCGCGAGCTTCCTGTTGGGAAGCATGATCTTCTTCGCCGCCGTCACCGCGCCCGCCGTCTTCAAGTTCCTGCCCTCCGACGTGGCGGGCCAGTATCTGCGCGGCGTTTTCCCCCGCTATTACCTTTGGGGGACCGTCTGCGCGCTGATCTCGGCGGGACTGTCGTTGCCGGTCGGCGCGATCCCGGGCGGCTTGCTCCTATTCGTCGCCTTGGCGTTCGCGGGCGTGCGCCAGATCCTGGTGCCACGGATCAATGAGGCCAAGGAAGGAAGGGCGGCGGGGGACCAAGCGGCGACGGCGCGGTTCGCCCGGCTCCATCGCCTAAGCGTGTCGATCAACCTCGCCCAGATGATCGCGCTGATCGTCGTCCTGGTGCTGCTCGCCACCTTGGGGCCGGCCTGAGCCACCACCCGCGGCTAGGCAGAAATTGCCGCCAGCCGTGAAGGAATTGCTGCCAAGCGCCCGGAATCCCTGGCCCCGGACCCGCCGCCGACGAAAAAATTAACCATGCCAACGCGTTAACGAAAGCGCCCGCGTGGCTCGCCGCTTGCAAGAGAGACGCCTGAATATTCAACCAAGAGGCTAGCCATGAAAATCATTCACCCAGCCCCCCAGATTCCCCCCCGTGACAGCCACGGCGGGCCAAAAGGCTCCGCCCCGGCGGGTACGGGGGACACCACCACCACCGGCGGAACCACCTCGACCGATCCCGCCGTCAATGTCGACCTCAGCCCCGGCGCCCAGGGCGTCATCGCGGCCGGCAAGGGCAATTCGGCCAACTCCCCGGCCCATCAGGCGCAAAATTACTTCACGTCCCTTTCGGGAACGGAGGAATTCAAGAACTTCGGCCAGATGGTTTCGCGGATCGCCCACGGCATCCTTCCCGGTAGTTCCGGGTCCACCGGCGATGAGCCGGCCGCCGACGGCGCCGATCCGGTGATCGACGAGACCGGTTCCACCGCGCCGATCGACGATGGCGCCACCACCGATGCGCCGGTCGTCATCGATGAACCCATCGTCACCGTCGATGAACCCGTCGCCGAGGAACCCGTCATCGTCGTCGATGAGCCGGTCGTTACCGTCGACGAACCCGTCGTCGTCGATGAGCCGGTCGTTACCGTCGACGAGCCCGTCGTCGTCGATGAGCCGGTCGTTACCGCCGAGGAACCCGTCGTCATCGATGAGCCGGTCGTCACCGTCGACGAACCCGTCGTCATCGATGAGCCGGTCGTCACCGTCGACGAGCCCGTCGTCACCGACGCCGAGCTGATCGACGCGCTTACCACGGACACCACGGAAACCGTTTAACGGACCGCAACCGCCTTTGAACCCGAGGCGGAAATTCGCGGGTTGGGACCGGACGTCGGCCCAACCCGCTCTTTTTTTCACCCATCTCCCCGGCGCTGATCCGGCACCACCAGCTGGAGGCGGTGACCGTCGGGGTCGCGGAAATAGATGCAACGATCCTCCTCGCGCCGGCCGGTGACCTCCAGCCCGTGGGCTTCGAGACGCGCCTTGATCTCCTCGTAGGTCCCGGCGTCGATCCTGAAGGCGAGGTGATTGAGCTCACGCCCGGTCTCGAGCGCCGCGCCGTCCCTCGGCTCGAACAACGCCAATCCCTGGCCGCCGCAGCTGAGGAAGAGGTGGCGGGGCGATTCATCGGCGACGCTCATGCCGAGGACATCGAGGTAGAATTTCTTGGATCGCTGGATATCGCTGACATAGAGCACCACGTGATCTATGCCGGTGGTTCGGAGCGTGGTCTCGGGCATCGATCGTCTCCGTCAAATCTAGGGCGGGCGGGCGCCTATTTCACCATCCTGGCGATGGTCTGGGTGGTGCCGTGGCCCGGCGCGATCTCCACCAACAGCACCCTGCCGCCGTAACTTCGCACGAAATCGGCGCCGACGACCTCCTCGATAGCCCAATCGGCGCCCTTGATCAAAATGTCGGGGCGGATGGCCTCGATCAGTTTCACCGGCGTGTCGTCGGCGAACACCACCACCAGATCGACGCTGGCGACGGAGCCGAGCACGGCGGCGCGGGCGGCCGCGTCCTGTATCGGCCGGCCCTCGCCCTTGAAGCGGGTGACGGAAGCATCGGAGTTGAGGCCGACCACGAGCCGGTCGCAGGCGCCGCGCGCCTGTTCGAACAGGGATACATGACCGGGATGGAGGAGATCGAAGCAGCCATTGGTGAAACCGATCCTCAATCCCTTCCGCCGCCAGCGCGCGATGTGCTCGAGCGCCGCCTCGAAAGACGCCAGTTTGGATCCGGCGCCCGACCGGTCGCGGCCATGGAGGGCGTCGATCAGTTCCGATTTCTCGACCACGGCGGTGCCGACCTTGCCGACGACGACGCCGGCGGCGGCGTTGGCGATGGCGGCGGCGGCGGCGAGCGCCACGCCCGCCCCGATGGCCGCCGCAAGCGTCGCCACCACCGTGTCGCCGGCGCCGGAAACGTCGAACACCTCGCGCTTCATCGCCCCTAGATGTTCGGCGCCGGCATTCGTGACCAGGGTCATGCCGTCCTTGGCGCGGGTCACCAGCACCGCCTCGATACCGCATCCGGCGATCAGCTTTTCGGCCGCGATGATGATTTCGCCATCGTCGGAGACCGCTAGTCCCGCGGCCTCGGCCAGCTCCCTTCGGTTGGGGGTGACCACCGAAGCGCCGCGATAGTGGCTCATATCCGGCCCCTTGGGGTCGACCACCACCGGTTTGCCGGCCTTGCGCGCGGCCTCGATAATCCGCCCCGTCACCTCCGGCGTCAGCACCCCCTTACCGTAGTCCGAAAGCACGATGGCATCGATCTCGGCGGCATCGGCGAGGGCGGCGGCGACGGCGGCGACGATCTTCTCGGCGATCGCGGGCTCGATGTCGGTGGTGGTTTCCCGGTCGGCGCGAAGCAGCTGCTGGCTGCCGGCGATATAGCGGGTCTTGATCGTCGTCTCGCGGCCCTTGGCCACGAACAACCGGGCTTGCGCCCCCTCCTCCGCCTCGATCAGGGCGCGTAACTCGGACCCGGCGGCGTCGTCACCGATCACCGCGACGATCCGCGCCGCGACCCCAAGCGTCGAGAGATTGCGCAACACATTGCCCGCGCCCCCCGCCATGGTGGCTTCGTGCCGGTGGCGGAAGACCGGTATCGGCGCTTCCGGTGAGATGCGTTCGACCTCGCCATAGGCGAAGCGGTCGAGCATGACGTCGCCGACGCAGAGCACGCGGACGCCTGAGAAGGCCTCGACTTCGGCGGCAAGGGCGGAATGATCGGTCATCGCCGGCTAATCTACCATGACGGCGGTCCCAAGCCAAATGCCGGCGATGCTGGGTGGTGTCTCGGTTTGAAATCCTGCCGAAGCAGGCGCCCCACGTCCGCTTTTTAGCGGATCATGTCAGCTTTACGCCCAACGGCGGACATGGGCGAGGGTCATCGGCACTTCTGCTCATGACCCCAAGGGGACATTC
>JADFPK010000124.1 GCA_022562375.1 Pseudomonadota bacterium | reverse complement strand
ATCTACTGGGCGCTGATGGCGGTCGCCGTGGCCGGGCCGGTCAGCTGGACATTGGCGCAGCTCGGTGGCGGTTGGCGTACCGGCCTGTCGATGGCGCTGTGGCTCACCATCTCCGTCACCATCGTGACTTTCTCATGCCTGGCGGTGGTGAAGCGGCACGGCGTCCGGCTCACCGTCCTGGTGCTGCCCTATCTGTTCGGGCTCGGCGTCATCGCCGTCATCTGGAGCCAGGCCCCCGGACGGCCGTTGGTCGGCACGGCGCCGGAAGCCTGGATCGGCCTGCACATCACGGTTTCGGTGCTGACTTATGCCTTGCTGACCCTGGCGGCGGTGGCGGGGTTGGCGGTGTTCCTCCAGGAGCGCGCGCTCAAGCATAAGCGCCAAAGCGCGCTTAACCGCCAGTTGCCCTCGGTCGCCGACGCCGAGGATCTGCAGGTGGTCCTGCTCATCGCCTCGGTGATCGTGCTTGGCGCCGGTCTTTTGACCGGCATGGCGACGCAATATTTCGAGACCGGCAGTCTACTGGTACTGAGCCACAAGACCGTGTTTTCACTGCTCGCCTTCGCCGTTATCGCGGCGCTCCTGGTGATCCATTACCGCACCGGCATCGGCGGCCGGCGCGCCGCGCGATTCGTGCTCCTCGCCTATCTCCTGCTGACCCTTGGATATCCCGGCGTCAAATTCGTCACCGACGTGCTGCTGGCCTGAATTCCACGGCGCCGCATTTCGATTGAATTCGGCGGCCGTTGCGGGTAGCTTGTGCCCAACAATTAATCACCTATTTTGAGTGCCTAAATAATGGCCATTCACATCGGCCCGATCAGGCTCGAGAACCCGGTGATCCTCGCCCCGATGTCGGGCGTGACGGATCAGCCGTTCCGCCGCCTGGTCAAGCGGAACGGCGCCGCTCTGGTGGTCTCGGAGATGATCGCCAGCCAGGCGGCCATCCGCGAAACGCGGCAATCCTTGAAGATGTCCACCAACTGCGCCGAGGAATTCCCCATGGCGGTCCAGCTTGCCGGCTGCGATCCGTCGGTGATGGCGGAGGCGGCGAAGCTGAATGTCGACCGCGGGGCGGCGATCATCGACATCAACATGGGCTGTCCGGTGAAGAAGGTGGTCAACAAGGAGGCCGGTTCGGCCCTGATGCGCCAGGAGGCGCTGGCGGCGCGCATCCTCGAGGCGGTGGTGAAGGCGGTTCCCTTGCCGGTGACGCTGAAGATCCGCACCGGCTGGGACGAGGGCAGCCGCAACGCGCCCGAGATCGCCCGCATCGCCGAGGCCAGCGGCATCCAGGCGATCACGGTGCACGGCCGCACCCGTTGTCAGTTCTACAACGGCAAGTCCGACTGGGACTTCATCCGTAACGTCAAGGAGGCGGTTAAAATTCCCGTCATCGGCAATGGCGACGTGACGACGCCGGCAGAGGCAAAGCGGATGCTGGAGCTCTCGGGCGCCGACGGGGTGATGATCGGCCGCGGCGCCTGCGGCAAACCGTGGTTGCTCGGCCAGGTCATCGAGTTCCTGAGAACGGGCGTGGCGCCGCCCGACCCACCGCCGGGCGTCATCGGTGCCACCGTGCTCGGCCATTTCGACGAGATGTTGCGGTATTACGGCCGCGATGTCGGGATGCGCATGGCGCGCAAGCACATCGGCTGGTACTCCAAGGGGCTTCCCGGATCGGCCGAGTTCCGCGCCAAGGTGTTCCGGGTGGCGGACGCCAAGACCGTGCGCGACATGATCCGCGCCTTTTTCGATCGGCTGATCGATCGGGCCGGTATCGCCGGCGCCGCCGCATGACCGCCGGTCCGATGCCGCCATCGGTCCCATCGGGCAATGAGGGCGATGGGTTCCGCTATGGTCCCGGGGCCATCCTCAACTCCATCGCCGATCCGATCCTGGTGATCGAGCCGGACGGCGCCATACGTTATGTGAACACCGCCGCCGAGCAGTTCTTCGAGGCCAGCGCGTCACATCTCGGCGACCGGCGCCTGACCGAGCTCGTGCCGGGCGATAGCCCGCTGTTCGCGTTGATCGATCAAGTGCGCCAAAGCGGCGCTTCGGTGTCGGAAAACGGCGTCACCCTGGAGACGCCGAAGATCGGTCCCCACTTCGTGACGATCCAGGTCGCCGCCCTCGCCGAGAACGGCGGCGCCGTCGTCGTTTCCTTCCACGAACGCTCGATCGCGCGCCAGATCGACCGCCAGCTCACCCACCGCAATGCCGCCCGGTCGGTGACCGCCATGGCGGCGATGCTTGCCCATGAGGTCAAGAACCCGCTGTCGGGCATCCGTGGCGCGGCGCAACTCCTGGAGCAGAACGTCGATGCCGCCGACCGCAGCTTGACCCGGCTGATCTGCGACGAGACCGACCGCATCTGCGCGCTGGTGGACCGCATGGAGATGTTCTCCGACCAGCCCCAGGTGGACCGCGAGGTCGTCAACATCCACGAGGTCCTCAAGCATGTGCGCAAGATCGCCGAGAACGGTTTCGCCCGTCATATCCGTTTTAGCGAAAATTACGACCCCTCTCTGCCGCCGGTCAGTGGCAGCCGCGACCAACTGATCCAGGTATTCCTCAACCTGGTCAAGAACGCGGCCGAGGCGGCGCCGGGCCAGGGCGGCGAGATTACGCTCTCCACCGCCTTCCATCATGGTGTGCGCCTTGCCGTTTCCGGATCCGACAGCGCCACCCGGTTGCCCCTACTGGTCCGCGTGCAGGACAACGGCGAGGGCATCGCCGAGGATTTACGCCCCCACCTGTTCGATCCCTTCGTCACCAACAAGGTCAATGGCACCGGTCTCGGCTTGGCGCTGGTGGCCAAGATCATCGGCGATCACGGCGGCATCATCGAATTCGATAGCCAGCCGCGGCGCACGGTGTTCAGCGTCCTGCTTCCCATTCACCAGGGTTCGGAGGGTTCCTGATGGCGGGTCCGACCATACTCATCGCCGATGACGATCAGGCCATTCGCACGGTCCTGAGCCAGGCGCTGACGAGGCGCGGCTTTCGCGTCCGCACCACCGGTACCGCGGCGAATTTGTGGCGGTTGATCGCCGACGGCGAGGGCGACCTGGTGATCACCGACGTCATCCTGCCCGATGAGAACGGCCTCGATCTCATCCCGCGCATCCGCAAGATCCGGCCCGAACTCAGGATCATCGCGATGAGCGCCCAGAACACCTTGCTGACGGCGTTCAAAGCGGCCGAGCGCGGCGCCTTCGAGTACCTGCCCAAGCCCTTCGACCTCAACGAACTGGTCAACGTCGTCGAGCGGGCGCTGGCCCGGCCGGCGGCCGAGGACACCCAGGCGGTGGAGGGGGAGGGCGAAGAACAGCTGCCGCTGATCGGGCGATCGCCGGCCATGCAGGGGATCTACCGGATTCTTGCCCGGCTCGTCGGCACCGACCTTACGGTGATGATCAGCGGCGAATCGGGCACCGGCAAGGAGTTGGTCGCCCGGGCGCTTCACGATTACGGCAAGCGCCGAAACGGCGCCTTCGTCGCCATCAACATGGCGGCGATACCGCGCGAGTTGATCGAAAGCGAGCTGTTCGGGCATGAGCGCGGCGCCTTCACCGGCGCCAATGCCCGTCATGTCGGGCGGTTCGAGCAGGCCGAGGCCGGCACCCTTTTTCTCGACGAGATCGGCGACATGCCGCTGGAAGCGCAAACCCGGCTGTTGCGCGTTTTGCAGGAAGGCGAATACACCACCGTCGGTGGCCGCACCTCGATCCCGACCAATGTGCGCATCATCGCCGCGACCCACCATGATCTCAAGCAGTTGATCCGACAGGGACTGTTCCGCGAGGATCTGTTCTTCCGCCTCAACGTGGTGCCGATCAGGCTGCCGCCGTTGCGCGAGCATACCGAGGACATCCCGGCGCTGGTGCGGCATTTCCTGATACAGGCGGTGAACGAGGGCCTGCCGATGAAGTCCATCGACGAGTCCGCCATGGAGAGGCTCAAGAGCTATCGCTGGCCCGGCAATGTCCGGGAGCTGGAAAATCTCGTGCGCCGCCTCGCCGCTCTTTACTCCCAGGAAATCATCGGCATCGAAGTCATCGAGGCCGAGCTCGCCGAAGTGGCCCTGACGCCCGAGGCCGAGGACGGCGGCAAGGAGGGTCTCGGCGCCGCGGTCGAACGTCACTTGCGCGACTATTACGCCGCCCACAAGGACGGCCTGCCGCCGCCGGGTCTTTACGACCGGGTGCTGCGCGAGATCGAGCGGCCATTGTTTTCCCTGAGCCTGGCGGCGACGCGAGGAAATCAGATCAAGGCGGCCGAGGTCTTGGGGCTCAACCGCAATACCTTGCGCAAGAAGCTCCGCGAATTGGACATTCAGGTGGTCCGCGGCATAAAATAAGGGCATAAAATAAGCGCCGGAGTGGGGGGCCTTCGGCTTTTGGCGAAGACAGGTGAGGTGCGGGTTTCCCGATGTCGGGTGAGACGACAGGAACCATCGACAGTTGGTCGCGGCAATTCATGGCGTGGGCGGGCCGCATGGGCCTTGCCCGAAAGCTGGCTGTCGCCCTGACGGTGGCGGCGATCGCCTCGGGCATCGCCACCTATGTCGCCCTTTCCGGGTCGACGCCGTTCGGTCCGGACCCGACGACCATCCTCATCCTTCTCAACATAAACCTGGTTCTGCTTTTGCTGCTGGGCGCCGTGGTGGCGCGGCGCATCGTCCAGGTGTGGGCCGAGCGCCGGCGCGGTTCGGCGGGGTCACGTTTGCAGATTCGCCTGGTGGTGCTGTTCAGCCTGGTGGCGGTGACGCCGGCCATCATCGTCGCCGTTTTCTCGGTGCTGTTTTTCAATTCCGGCATCGAGTCCTGGTTCAGCGAGCGGGTCGGGACGGCGCTCAAGGAATCCCAGGCGGTCGCCGAAGCCTACCTCAAGGAACATCAGCAGGTGATCAAGGCCGACGCGCTGGCGATGGCCAATGACATCAACCGGGCGCCGGCGTCGGTAGTGGAGAACCAAAAGCGGTTCAGCAATCTGGTGTCGACGCAAACGGATTTGCGGGCACTGGCGGAAGCCGTCGTCTTCGACGGCACCGGCCGGGTTCTTGCCCGTTCGCGGGTGAGTTTCATCCTCGAATTCGACCCCCTGCCCAGTGGCACCCTGGAAAGGGCGCGAACCGGGGAGGTCGTCCTGTTGATCAACGACGACGACGACCGGGTGCGCGCCTTGTTGCGACTCGACCGCTTCTTCGACACCTACCTTTACGTCGGCCGGTTCGTCGAAAGCAGGGTGCTCACCCATATGGAGCGGGTCCAGCGCGCCGTGCGTCAGTACAACCTTCTCGAAAAGCGCCGCTCGGGCTTTCAAATCACCTTCGCGATGATTTTCGCGGTGGTGGCGCTGCTGCTGCTTCTGGCGGCGGTCTGGGTCGGTTTCATGCTGGCCAACCAGTTGGTCAAACCGATCAGCGGCCTGGTGACGGCGGCCGAGCGGGTGCGCGAAGGGGACCTTGGCGCCCGGGTGGAGGAAGGACCCGCCGACGACGAGCTGGGCACGCTGTCGCGGGCGTTCAACCGGATGACCAGCCAACTCGAGAGCCAACGCCGCGAGGTGATGGAGGCCAACCAGCAACTCGATGACCGGCGGCGGTTCATGGAGGCGGTACTTTCCGGGGTATCGGCGGGCGTGATCGGTCTCGATGTCGATGGCCGTCTCAACTTCCCCAACCGTTCCGCCTCGGCGCTGCTCTCCACCGACCTCAACAAGCGCGTCGGCACCCACATCGCCGAGATCGTTCCGGAGATGTCGGAACTGCTCGAAACGGCGCGCAAAAGGCCAAGCCGTCTGGTGG
>JADFPK010000123.1 GCA_022562375.1 Pseudomonadota bacterium | reverse complement strand
GCTCCCGGGAGATGATTTCCCTGATGCCGGCGACGACGGCGCGGCTCGCCCCTTCGCCGATCAAAAGGCCCTTGCATTCGAACGCCAGTATCGCCGCCGTCAACGCCAGGATGAGACCGATGATGAGCGACGCCACGCCATCGAGAACCGGCATGTCCAGCGCCTCGCCGGCGGCGATGCCGGCAAAGGCCGCGATCAGCCCCAACATGGCGGCGCTGTCCTCGAACAGGACGGTGAAAACGGTGGGGTCCTTGCTCAGACGCACCGCCGCGATATATCCAAGCCGCCCCTTGGTTTTGCGGAACTCCTTGAAGGCGATCCACCAGGCGCCGGCCTCGAACACCATGGCGAAGACGAGCACCAGGTAATTGACATTGGCATCGGTGATCGGATGGGGGTCGAGGACCTGAATGGCGCCCTGGTAAAAGGACAGACCGGCGCCAAGCCCGAAGATCAGGATGGCGACCACGAAGGTCCAGAAATAAAGCTCCATGCCGTAGCCGAAGGGGTGGGCGGTATCGGCCGGACGGGCGGCCCGTTTCATGCCGTAAAGCAGCAGCAGCTGGTTGCCGGTATCGACCACCGAATGGATGGCCTCGCTGAACATGGCCGAGGAGCCGGTGAGCGCGGCGGCGAAGAATTTCGTCACCGCGATCAGTGAATTCCCGGCCAGCGCGGCGTAGACCACTTTTTTCGATGAAGATGCCGCCATGATTTACCGAACGCCCGTGGCGTCGGAACAAGCGGTATATCCGGCTAACAAGCCATAACCCCAACAGTAGCGGCGCCGTAGAACGGTACGCAATGATCACGCCTCCGGGGCGAGTCAGTGGAGAAACTTCTCTATGGTGCGAACGAAGCCCGGCACCGAAATAGGCTTGGATATGTAGTCTTGGCAACCGCCTTTGCGGATGATCTCTTCATCCCCGTCGGCGACGAAAGCGGTGACGGCGATGATCGGGATCGATCCGAGGTCGGCATCGTCCCGGATCCATTTGGTGACCCTGAGGCCGGAGACCTCCGGCAACTGCATGTCCATGAGGATCAGGTCGGGATGATGCGCGCGGGCAAGCTCGAGCGCCTCCCTGCCATCCGTCGCCTGCAGGATGGTGTGGCCACGAACCGCGAGCAGGTCGTGGAAGAGCTTCATGTTCAAGGCATCGTCTTCGACGATGAGGATTTTCTTGGCCGCCGCCGGCGCCATAGGCTTGGCGTCATGAGGAAAGGGCGCGAAGCCTTGCGCCGACGCCGTGCCCTTGCGGGCGAACAGGGAACCCGATGCCCCCGGACCGCGCGCTCCCTCGCCGCCATTGCCGGCGCCCCGACCGCCGGTGGGTCGTTCGAGTCGCAAGGGCCCGGGCGGCGGCGCCCCTGGCTTGGTCTGGTCAGGGCCGGACAATGACGCAGTCCAGTTTCCGCCGTTTCAGCCGGTCGCAGAGCTTCTTGGCGGCCGCCGCGTTCGCCAGGGTTCCGACCTGCATGCGGTAGAAGGATTTCCGGCGCGGTCCCGAACCGGTCCGCACCACCTTGAGGCTCAAACCACCGAGCAGATCCCCATGGGTCTTCTGAAGCCGCGGCCACTCGCGGCGCACCGCGGCGTCCGAGTTAAGGGCATGGAGCTGCACCCGATACCCGCCTCCGCCCCCGGCCGTTTCACCCGGCCGCTCGGCCCGGGCCTTGCCTGGCGCCGCCACATCGACGATGGGGGCGGTAGCCGGCCCCGCGGCCCGATCTTTGGTAAGCGCCGGGGACGAAGGCAGCGGGCCGGCCACTGGCCGTGGCCCGGAGCCCGGCGTCGGCGCGGCATCATCGACCGGATCCGGCCCGGCCGATGCGCCGCGCGCCTCCGGTGCCATGGCTTCGAGCGCTTCCGCCCGCGGGCGGGAAGCGGCGGCGAAGCTCTGGCTTAGCACCGGCGGGGCGGCGAGATTTGGAATGGCGGCGGCATCGCCACCGCCGTCACCGGCACCGAAAACGAGCCAGGTGAGCGCGACGATTCCATTCAGCAGGGCGACGCCGAGCACCAGCGGCAACATCCAACCGCGCCGGGCGTGGGACGACCGTGCCGCCCGTGGCCAGTCGTCGGGCACATTCAGGGCGGTCTCGGCGAACCCCTCCGCGGACGCGGCACCCTTACGGACGATCAGGGACGCACTGAGTGATGCGGGTCTTCTGTCGGTCACGTGTTCGTCAGTTCCGAACTCCGCCGAAGTCGGAAGCGAAGTAACTCTCCGGCGTCGCGGCCAAAGGCCGGAAACTCCGGTCGAGGCGATCGTCCAGGTACTCCCATAGCTGGGCGATTTCCTCGGCGGAAGGAGATTTACGGGCGATTTCCATCACCGTGCGCCCGTCGACCATGCTCGAGGCAAAGTCGGTCCGCTGATGGATTATCGCCGGCGCCAGGGTGCCGTGTTGCGACAGGGCGATCACCGCCTCGTTGGTGATGTTCGCCCGGGAGGAGGCGTTGTTGACGACGAAGACAAGCGGCTTTCCCGCTTCCTCGGCCATGTTCACCGTCCTGCCGACCGACCGAAGGTCATGCGGACTGGGCCGGGTGGGGATCAGTACGAGGTCCGATACCGCGATCACCTTGCTGATCGTCGACGTGATCGCCGGGGGCGTGTCGATGACCAGAAGCGGAAACCCCAACTCACGCATGCGCTCGATATCGTCGTCAAGCTGCATCACGGAAGTTTGCGCGAAGACCGGCGTGTCCGCCACGCGATCGTTCCACCAATCGGCCAAACTTCCTTGCGGGTCGGTATCGATCAAGGCGACGGGGCCGGCGCCCATCCGCTCTGCCTGGACGGCGATGTGGCCCGCCAACGTCGTTTTGCCGACGCCGCCCTTCTGGGATGCAATTGCCAAGATTCGCATCGATTTCTAGCTCCTTATCGTCGGGGCCCGCAGTCCGAAAGGGTCCGCCAACCTGTTTTTGATCCAGGTTGTTAACCCAAGTTGAAAATATGACAGCAGCCAAAACCCCGGCCTATTACAACATACGCCAGGGTACCATGTGCGGCGGCATCCGTCAAGATTTAGTGTGTTGGCCTGGAAAAGTCACAATATCTTGCGGTAGAGCCCCGCTTCACCATGGACAGAACAGGAACCCCGCGGCCCGATTCCGCCGCCCCGGCGGGACAGGATTGGCGTCGCCGGGGGCGGGCTACCTTCGCGCCCGGCCCCTCCTGTCTCACCGATGGTGTTCAGCGGCTTGCGCCGAAGGGGAACGACGGCGAGATCAGCCGCAAATCTTCCGGAGTGCCTGCCACTCGGCGGCGCCGAGCGCCGGGGATACGTCCTTGGGCGCTTCGACCTTGACGTTGCGCGCGCGTTCGGCGAGTCCGGGATGGGTGCTGAAGAACTGGGTGAGGCGATCGAGCGCGCCCTCCTCCTCGTCGCCGGTCTTTTCCTCGAGGCGCAGAAAGACTTGCTCGAGGCCTCTCGGGTCGACCTTGGCGTCGTTGAGGATCCTGATGGCGATGGCGTCCGCCGCCCGCTCATCATCGCGGTTGTAGGAAAAGGCGATCAAGACGCCGCCCATCGTCGCCGCGGTCTCCATGATGCCCGAGCTGTCGCCGACGATCATATCGAATATGAGCGTGATGCCCATCATGCGGATGGCGCTGGCCATCGGGTGCCGCTCGGTCACGTGCCCCATTTCATGGGCGAGGATGCCGGCGAGTTCCTCGGGCGTCCTGGTCTCCCGCAGCATCTTGTCCATGACGACGATATGCCCGCCGGGAACGGCGAAGGCGTTCACCATGCCCACCTTGACGACGGTCACATCGAAGCTGTAGGGCGTGTCGAGCTTACCGGCGAGGCGGGCTACGAGACGGTTGAGCGCGGCTTCACCGGCCTCTTCCTTACATTGCTTGGCCCTGCCGATGAGCCTGGCCTTGACGGCCTTGCCCAACCCCTCCTCCCACTCGACGGGGATGGCGGCGGCGATCGGCCGGGCGAGGTAGGGCACGCCATAATAGGCGGCGGCCAGCGAAACCGCGAGGAGACCGCCGATCAGCCCGATCCGGCCCCAGGTCGCGGGCCGGGTCAGGGGATGGCGGAAGAGTTGCGGGGCCTCGGCCTCGAGACGGTCGAAAAAAGCCGCTTCTTCCACCACCAGGCGGGCTTCGGGCGCCATCTCCGAGGTCAGCTGGACGGCGCGGTTCCGCCTCGGCCGGCCCGGCGCCCGCAAGCCGATGAATGGCCAAAACGCAAGGGCCGGTCCACCGGCCTCGGCGATGGAGATACCTTCCGTGAAGAGGGTGATCGTCACCTCGCGCCGGGCGGCGGTGAGGCCATCGAAATAGACTGCGCTGAAGGCGTCCACGCCGGCGCCCTAGCCTAAATAGCGCCCATGTCGAACGCGTCGGCCAGGCCTTCGCCGATTCGATCACGCGTCTCGCTGCTTTGGCGGATGGCGTCGAAATCGGCCTCGCCATGGATTTCCAGGCGGTCACAGAAGTAACGGAACCTGCGCATCTGGGTGAACGCCACGCCGAAAGTGAGGGTAACGATCATGATCAGCAAATTGCCGAAATAGAGCCAAATCAGGCTCGGCCCGGTGGCATCGAAGGAAAAACGAAGATCTTCGTAGCGGGTGCAGCTTGCCATGTAGCGCAATTCCCGGGCCTGGTACCAGGCGAATGTCAGGGGCAGCACCAGCATGTACAGTAACGCCACCAATACCAGCACGACCCCCCAAGCGCCCAATGCAACTTCGACGCCGACGCCGCCATCTTCCCCGCCGGCGGCATGGGCGCCCCAGATCGACGACGCCAGCAGGAAAATGGCGAGCAGCATGCCGAGTTGCACCAGCCAGGCCAGGGCGAAGTGCTTGTAGAGGGGGCCGGCGGGACCCTCGAATGTGAAGCGGCGGTCGCCGAACCACGTGTTGTTCATCATCTGGCTCATCAGGCGCATGTTCTGCCAGGGGTAGGTCCAACCGAGCGTCAGAGGCAGCAAGGCGAAGAAGCCCAGGGTCTTGGCGCCGAAAAGGGAGGACGAGCCGGTCTGGGCGGCGCGGATGCCGCGCCACTGGGTCCGGCTCAGGCGGTAACGGCGGGCGCGGTAGCGGGCGACGCCGATGAGAAACCACACCAGGACGAAGATGGCGAGATTGAACGCCGAAGCCAGGGGATGGTCCTCGGCCAGCAACAAACCGAGCAACGAGCTGACGGCGCCGAGCGGCATGATCACCACCAGCAAAACGATGAGGAAGCCGTAGAACAGCTCCTTGCCGGTGCCGCTGTATTCCAGCCGGTCGCCGTCGAGCGACGTCCGGTCCCAAAGGTACTGCCGCACCCGGGTCTTGGCCCAGAAGCGGTAGCTCGTAAGGGTAACGATGGTGAGAAGGGTGTTGACGATAACGATCGGGGCGAGGGTGGCGGCCGAGCCGTCATGCTCGAAATTCCGCTCCGCCGTTTGTGACCGTTCGCCGGTAACGTCACTCATCGCTTGTCACCTGTGCCCCGACATTCAGGCGCGCCGGACCTCTCAATAACACCGGCTCCTATGTTCGATCAATAAAACGTCGGGGTCATTCCAAGGCCGTTGAACTCGCGTGCCCGCGAGCCGGCAAAACTAGCCGCGCCGGATTAACAAAACTTTACCATTTGGGCCGGTGCGCCCTCGGCCTCAGGGAACTTCGATCCTTGTGTCCTTCAACACGTCATGGTTGGCCTCGAAGCCGAGGCCCGGCGCGTCGGGAATCTTTACCCGGTTGTTCTCCGGCGCCGGCGTGTTGTCGAAGACGACGGAACCCATATATCCCGTCGCCACGTGGAACTCCACGGTCCCGCCGTTCATCAGCCCGGCCATGGTGTGCATGTTGAACGCCGGCCAGCCGGCGCCATTGGCGATCGGCAGGTTATAGGCCTGGGCCATGTGGGCGATCTTGCGGGTTTCCGTATAGCCGCCGTTG
>JADFPK010000122.1 GCA_022562375.1 Pseudomonadota bacterium | reverse complement strand
GCGGCCCGGACAGCGATACCGGCCTGACCGGGCGCAAGATCATCGTCGACACCTACGGTGGCGCCGCGCCCCATGGCGGCGGCGCCTTTTCGGGCAAGGACCCCAGCAAGGTCGACCGCTCGGCCGCTTACGCCGCGCGCTATCTCGCCAAGAACGTGGTCGCCGCCGGCCTCGCGGAGCGCTGTATCATTCAGATTTCCTATGCCATCGGCGTGGCCAAACCGCTGTCGGTTTATGTCAACACCTGCGGCACCGGGCAGGGCGACGAGGAAAAGCTCGGCCAGGTTCTGCAGGAGGTCATGGATTTGAGCCCGCGCGGCATCCGAGAGCATTTGGAACTCAACAAGCCGATCTACGCACGCACGGCGGCATATGGCCATTTTGGCCGCGCGCCGGACCCCGACGGCGGGTTTTCGTGGGAGCGAGAGGACCTGGTCGCCGATTTGAAGTCTGCCTTCGGTTGACCGGCCGATCGGGGTCGGCCGGTTGAAGCGTTAGCCGCCGCGCCGGCCTCGAAAGGCGGTTTGCTAGTGATGAAACCCGGATCTGGTCCCGGCCTGGACAAGCGGCGGCGCATCCTCTATGGCCGCCGCCGCGGCCGGCGATTGAGACCGGGCCGCAAGGCCCTCCTCGCCGATCTGTTGCCACGCTTGGCCATCGATGTCCCGGCCGAAGCGGACGCCCCCCTTGACCCCGGCGCCCTGTTCGCCGGCGGATTCGTTCCACGGGACGTCTGGCTCGAGGTCGGTTTCGGCGCCGGCGAACACCTGGCGGCTCAAGCCCGGAACCACCCGGAGATCGGCTTCATCGGCTGCGAGCCTTATATCAACGGGGTCGCCGGCCTGCTGCGTGAGATCGAGCGCCATGGCCTCAACAACATCCGGGTGCTGATGGGCGACGCGCGGACGTTGATCGAGAGGCTCGAGCCGGCCAGCATCGGCCGCGTCGGCATTTTGTTCCCCGACCCGTGGCCGAAAAAGAGACACCATAAGCGCCGCTTCATCTCGCCGGCGAGCCTCGATGCCCTGGCCTCGGTTCTCAAGGACGAAGGAGAGTTTCGATTCGCCAGCGACGATGCCGGTTACGTCCGCTGGACGCTCGAGCATGTTCTCGACCATGCCGATTTCGTTTGGCTTGCCCGTGGCCCGCGGTCGTGGCGCCAACGTCCCGAGGGATCGGTCCCCACGCGTTACGAGGGCAAGGCCGCCGATCAGGGCCGGGCCTGCGTGTTCCTGGGATTCAGGCGCCGCCGGAGGCCCCAGGCACCGTCTTCCCGTTGAATGAGAAAGTTAAGATAAAAGCCCTCTGGTGCCCTCTAAAGCACTTGAAGCGGCGCCGAAGATGGCTATATTTCTAGCAACGTCAAGTTCGGGCCGGTTCATAAGGTTAAGTCGTTCGGGGGTTGAACCACCGGCCGGCTTTTTTTGTTGGCCGTGTTCCGGCCGACCGGCCCGGGATTGCCGATCGGGCGCCCGGGCGTCGCAACCCCGCTGGGAACTCCGGGCGCGGAAGGATGGGTATGAACCAAGTGCGTGACCGGGTGGAGGCGTTGCTCCGGCCGGTACTCGAAGCCATGGGTTTCGACCTCGTCAGGGTGATGGTGCAAGGCACGGTCCGCACCACCCTGCAGGTCATGGCGGAACGCCTGGGCGGCGGCGCCATGACGGTCGACGATTGCGCCGAGATCAGCCACGCCGTTTCGGCGGTTCTCGATGTCGAGGACCCGCTGCCGGGGTCCTACACCCTGGAGGTGTCCTCGCCCGGCATCGACCGTCCCCTGGTGCGCTCTCAGGATTTCGAGCGCTTCACCGGGTTCGAGGCCAAGATCGAAACCGCCCGGCCCATTGCCGGCCGCAAGCGGTTTCGCGGCAAGCTTCTGGGGACGACGGAGGCAGGCGTGCGTATCGCGCTCGCCGAGGGAGAGACCGAATTGCCCTTTGGCGAAATCCACCGGGCGAAACTGGTACTATCGGATGAACTGATTGCCGCGACGCAACGGCAAAGAAGGGTATAGATCGAGATGACGATGGAAGCGCTCCCGGGGCTGGTTAAACCGGAACTGCTACAGGTGGCGGACAATGTCGCCCGCGAAAAAGGCATAGACCGCGAGGAAGTGCTGGAAGCCATGGAGCAGGCGATCCAGAAGGCGGGCCGTTCGAAATACGGCCACGAATACGATATCCGCGCCGATATCAACCGCACGACCGGACAGATCAGCCTCTGGCGTTATCGCGAGGTCGCCGATCCGGTCGAGGACGATGCCATGCAAATCTCGCTCGGCGACGCGCTGGCGCTGAAATCCGATACCGAGCTCGGCGAATTCATCATCGATCCCTTGCCGCCCATCGATTTCGGCCGTATCGCCGCGCAGACCGCCAAGCAGGTCATCGTCCAGAAGGTTCGCGAGGCCGAACGCCAACGCCAGTACGCGGAATACAAGGACCGGGTCGGCGATATCGTCAACGGCCTCGTCAAGCGGGTGGAGTTCGGCAACGTGACGGTGGACCTCGGCCGCGCCGAAGCCGTGCTTAGACGCGACGAGTGCGTACCCCGCGAAAATCTACGCCAGGGCGATCGCGTCCGCGCCTACATTTACGATGTGCGCGAGGAAGTGCGGGGACCGCAGATTTTCCTGTCGCGCACGCGGCCGGAATTCACCACCAAGTTGTTCGCCCAGGAAGTGCCGGAAGTCTATGACGGCATCATCGAGATCAAGTCGGTCGCCCGAGACCCCGGAAGCCGGGCCAAGATCGCCGTCCTGTCCAACGATTCCAGCATCGACCCCGTCGGCGCATGCGTCGGCATGCGCGGCAGCCGCGTCCAGGCCGTGGTCGGCGAGTTGCAGGGCGAGAAGATCGACATCATCCCATGGTCGCCGGATCACGCCACCTTCGTCGTCAACGCCTTGGCGCCGGCGGAAGTCACCAAGGTGGTGCTGGACGAGGACGCCAACCGCATCGAGGTCGTGGTGCCCGATGATCAGTTGAGCCTCGCCATTGGCCGGCGCGGGCAGAACGTGCGCCTCGCCTCTCAACTCACCGGCTGGTACATCGACATCCTGACGGAAGCACAGGAATCGGAGCGCCGGACCGAGGAGTTCCAATCCCGTTCGCAGATGTTCATCGAGGCCCTCGATGTCGACGACATGATCGCGCATCTGCTGGTCACCGAGGGATTTTCGGCGGTCGAGGAGGTCGCCTTCGTGCCGGTCGAGGATCTTGGCGCCATCGAGGGGTTCGACGAGGACGTTGCCGAGGAATTGCGCGCCCGCGCCCAGACCTATCTCACCGAGCGCGAGGAGAAGCTGGCCGCCAGGCGGCGTGAACTCAACGTCGCCGAGGATTTGAACGAGATACCGGGCCTGACCTCGGAGGCGCTCGTGCATCTCGGCGAAAAAGGGATCACGACGCGCGAAAATTTGGCCGACCTCGCGAACGACGAGCTTCTGGAGTTGCTGCCGGAAGGCGAGATCACGTCCGAGGACGCCGACACGGCGATCATGGCCGCTCGTGCCCACTGGTTCGAGGACGACGAGACCGACGAAACTTCGGTGGAAGGAGAGCCGGCCGGAGAGGAGGGCGGCGAAGAAATTCCGTCCGAAGAGGCCGCTTCCGTCACCGGGCCGGCCGGAGAGGAGGGCGGGGAAGCCGAACCCGCGCCCGCGGCCGAGGGGGAAGAAGCCGCCGGTGGAACGGTCGGCGGGGAAGTCTCGCCGGACAAGGATACGCCGGCCAAGAATACGCCGGCCAAGAATACGCCGGACAGGAATACGCCGGACAAGAATACCAATGAGGAGGGGTGAAACCTGACACCGATGGCGAGAACGGCAGACGAATCCGGACCCGGGTCCGCCCATCAGGGCGGCGACGCGACGGCGAACACGCGGCGATGCATCGTCAGCGGCGAAGTTTCGCCCCGTGAACGCCTGGTACGGTTCGTCGTCGGTCCCGGACGGCGCCTGGTGCCCGATATCGCCGGCACGTTGCCGGGCCGGGGAATTTGGTTGAGCGCGCGCCGGGATGTGATAAATACCGCTTGCGCCGGCGGCCATTTCCGGCGATCGGCCAGGGCGGAGGTGGTGATCGGCGAGAATTTGGCCGATCAGGTGGAGCGCCTGCTGGCGGGGCGCTGTCTCGATCTGCTGGGGCTGGCGCGGCGCGCCGGGATGGTCGCCGCGGGGTCCGAAAAGGTCAGCGCCATGCTCAATGCCGGCAAGGCGGCGGTGCTGGTGACGGCGCGGGAAAGTGCCGCCGGGGGCCGCGCCAAATTGCGGGCGCTGGCGCCGGATCTGCCTCTGATCGACCTTTTCAGGGGCGAGGAATTGGCGGCGGCGCTGGGGCGCGGCCATGTGATGCACGTCGCGCTTGGCCACGGCCGTTTGGCCCGGCGCTTCGAGGTGGAAGCCGGGCGCCTCGCCGGATTGCGGTCCGGCGCGGCGCCGGCGGCGAGAGAATCGACGGCCGGAGAGTTGGGTTAGAGGCTCGGTTTAGGATGACGGACGCCACGGACGAACAACAAGGGAAGAAGCCGCTGACGCTGTCGCGGCCCGGCCGTCTGGAGCTGAAAAAGACGGTCGAGTCTGGCCAGATTCGCCAGAGCTTCTCCCATGGCCGCTCCAAGGCGGTGCGAGTCGAGGTCAAGAAGAAGCGGACTTATGCACCCGGTGCCGGCGGCCGCATGACCGAGGTCAAGCCGGGGTTGGAGGTCGCGGCGCCGCCGGAGTCGGCGGGAGAGGCGAGGCCGGTGACAACCGCGCGCGCGGCGGAAACCGCCCGGGAGGCCGAGCTTCGGACCCTGACCGAGCAGGAAAAGGCGACGCGGGCGCGGGCGCTCGAGGGGGCGATCCGCGCCGGCGAGCAGGTTCGCAAGGAAGCGGAAGAGGAAAGAATAGTGCTCGCGGAGGAAAGACTCCGCGCAAAAATCGCCGATGTTGTCCCCGAGACGGTGATCGGGGAGGCGCCCACACCGGAGCCCGGGAAACCGGAGGAAGTCAAGAAAGAGGCAGAGGAGGTCACCGGAGAGGCGGCGCCTGCCGCGCCGGCCGCCGAGAAACTGAAAGCGCCCCCGGTGTCGGCCAAGGCGGTAGAGGAAGCCGCCGCGGAAGAAGTCTCGGAGAAACGGCCCAAGCGGGGCGGGCGGTCCGAGGCAAGGCGGCCCAGCCTGTCTCTGCGCAGGGACGTTGAACGCCGCCGCGGCGGTAAGCTGACGATCGCGCGGGCGCTCGACGATGACGCCCATGAGCGGGTCCGCAGCCTGGCCTCGGTGCGCCGCCAGCGCGAGCGGGAAAGACGCGCCCAGCAAGCCGTCTCCCCGGCCGAATTGGTCAAGGTCGTGCGCGATGTCGTGATCCCGGAATCGATCACCGTCCAGGAATTGTCGAACCGCATGGCCGAGCGCGGCACCGAGGTGATCAAGACGCTGATGAAGATGGACGTGATGGCGACCATCAACCAGGTCATAGACGCCGACACGGCGGAGCTTGTGGTCGCCGAATTCGGCCATACCGTCAAACGTGTCAGCGAAGCCGATGTCGAGGTCGGCCTCGAGGGCGCGCCCGACACCGAGGAGAGCCTCAAGCCCCGGGCGCCGGTGGTCACCATCATGGGCCACGTCGATCACGGCAAGACGTCGCTTTTGGACGCCCTGCGCCAGACCGATGTCGCCAGCCACGAGGCCGGCGGCATCACCCAGCATATCGGCGCCTACCGGGTGGAGCTCAAGTCGGGAAACCACATCACCTTCCTCGACACGCCGGGCCACGAGGCGTTTACCGCCATGCGCGCGCGCGGCGCCAAGGTGACGGACATCGTCGTTCTGGTTGTCGCCGCCGATGACGGGGTCAAACCCCAGACCGTCGAGGCGATCCATCACGCCAAGGCCGCCGAGGTGCCGATCGTCGTCGCCATCAACAAGATCGACAGGCCCGACGCCGATCCCGACA
>JADFPK010000121.1 GCA_022562375.1 Pseudomonadota bacterium | reverse complement strand
TGAAGCCGACCTTGCCGTCCTTCCTGGTGGCGATCAGCCCGAGGTCATGGATGTGGGTGGACGCGCAGTCGGTCTCGCAGCCCGAGACGGTGGTCTTGAACTTGCGCGGCATGTGCTGGACCAGGGGATGGCGGATCCAGCTCAGCGCCAGGCGCTGGGCCACCTTGCCGGCATCGACGTGCTCGCGCGGGCAGACGCCGGCCAACTGGCAGGAATTCATGTTGCGCAGCGAATTGCCGCAGGCCTCCCGCGTGGTGATGCCGCGGCGGCAGAGATACTCCAGCACCTCGGGCGCGTCGTCGGGCGAGATGTAGTAGATCTGGATGGCTTGGCGCGTCGTCAGGTGGAGCTTGGCGCCGGCCCAGCGCCGGTTGACCTCGACGACCGCCCGCGCCCCGTCGACATCCATGATGCCGCCCGGGAACTTGATGCGTATCATGTGGACGTCGGGCTGCAACTGGCCGTAAACGCCGTAGCGCAGCCGGAAGGGCTGCCATTTCGAATTGTCCCACTCACCGGACTTGAACTTGCCGTAAGCTTGGCGAAACTCCTCGATATCGGTCAGGCGCGAGAGCGGCTCGGCCGCCAGTACGCCGGCGCCATTGCCGGCCCCGGGCCCAGGAAACTCGACGGTCGCTTCAGACATGGCGTTACCCCATAAACACATATTATTGCTGTAAAATACCAATTACAACAGAATTATAATGTGAATACGTAATTTGTCAATGTTCATTATGTGAAATTCAATAAACAACATAAATATCATGTATATTGTAAGGACCCGGTTTTCCTGCCGCCCGGCGGCCCTGGACGGTTCCGCCCGCCGCCCCCCGACGCGCCCAAGCCGCGTCTTGTGCCCGGTCCTGAAAACGCCGATAGTTTCCGCGCCGGACCGCCTTTCACCGCCGCCTTCGGGCGTCTGCCGGCTGGCGATGGAGAGCGGGGCGCGGGCCGGCGGCGCCGTCGGCGGAGGACGAGAAGAGGAGACGAGGATTGGCATCATCGGCACCGGCCGGCGCCCGGCCGGCGAACGACGGAGCCGACCGGCGGATCGCCATCTGGCTGTTCGTCTGCGCCGCCATGATCTTCGCCATGGTGGTGATCGGCGGGGTAACGCGGCTTACCCAGTCGGGGCTTTCCATGGTCGAATGGAAACCCCTCCTCGGCATCGTGCCGCCGCTCGGCGACGGCGAATGGCGGGAGCTCTTCCGCGAATACCAGCGCTATCCGGAATACCGGGCGCTGAATTCCGCCATGACGCTCGACGATTTCAAACTCATCTTCTGGTTCGAGTACACCCACCGGATGTGGGGCCGGCTGATCGGATTGGTGTTCCTCGTCCCCTTCCTCACTTTCCTCGCCAGAGGGCGGATCGGCGGGCGCCTCGGCCTCCATCTGGCGGTCATCTTCGCGCTCGGCGCGCTCCAGGGGTTGCTCGGCTGGTACATGGTCAAGAGCGGTTTGGTCAAGGACCCGACCGTCAGCCAGTACCGCCTGGCGGCGCATCTTGCCGCCGCCTTCGCGATCTACGCCTATATCCTGTGGATCGCGCTCGGCCTCCTCGCCGGCCGGGCGCGCCGGTCCGGGGTCCGGGGGTTGAAGCGGTTGGCGGTCTTCGTCATCGCCTTGGTGTCCCTCACCGTGATGTCCGGCGCCTTCGTCGCCGGGATCGACGCCGGGCTCGGCTACAACACCTTCCCCCTCATGGGCGGGCAATGGGTGCCGGACGAAATCTTCCTCCTCGACCCGCCGATCGCCAATTTCTTCGAGAACGCCGCCACCGTACAGTTCAACCACCGCGTGCTTGGCATCCTTACCCTCGCCGCAATCATCCTCTTGTGGCTGGTATCACGGCGTTTCGAATTGCCGGGGCGCGCGCGCTTGGCCCTTGGCCTCACCCTGGCCATGGCCGTTCTCCAGCCGGCGCTTGGCATCGCCACCTTGTTGCTGGTCGTTCCGGTGTCCCTCGCCGCCGCCCATCAGGCCGGCGCCCTGGCGCTCTTCACGCTGGCCCTGTGGGCGGTCCACGAACTTTCCGCGGCGAAACCCGGCGCCCCCTAACAACGCTTTGCTTCGACGCCGAAGCATGGCAAAATCAAGCCCTAATGACGAAATCGTCCGGACGCGACATCAACCCGGACGCGACATAAACATCGGGGAGGCTAACATGCGGACATTGATTATTGCCCTTATCGGCGCGCTGGCGGTTCTTGGCGGGCCGGCCGACGCCCAGACCTATAATTTGACCCTCGCGGGCGCCAGCCCGGGCGGGCTGTGGTCGCGGATCGGGCTTGGCCTCGACAAGGCCATGGCCAAGGCCTATCCCGGCTCCACCATCACCTACCAGACCGGTTCCGGCGGCATCGCCAATGCCAAGCTCGTCCAGGACAAGAAGGTCCCGATGGGGATTACCAACGATCCCGAGCTCACCGCCGCGGTCAAGGGCACCGGCCCGTTCAAGGGCAAGGCGCAAAAGGACCTCCGCGTCCTGGTCCGGGTCTATGCCCCGGCGGCGCGGTTCCAGGTGACCCAACTTCTGATCAACGGCGATGTCGCCAAGAAGCTGGGCATCAGTTCCATGGCCGACCTCAAGAAGAACGCCGGCAAGCTTCGGGTCGCCGTCAACCGGCCCGGCAACTTGGACGGCGACATTTCCCTCGCCTTCTTCAAGGCCAACGGCATCGATCCCAAGGGGTTCAAGAAGCTGGTGCGCGCGGCGTCGCGTGAGATGACCAAGCTGATGCTGGACCGGCGCATCGACGCCATGTCCGTCGGCCTTTCCTATAATAACCGCCGCATCCGCGAGGTCGCCAAGGGCATTCCCGTAGTGTTGCTGAACCAGGGCAAGGGCGCCGCCAAACAGGTCGCCAAGCAGTTCGGCCTCGAGCCGTGCACGATCCTGGCCAGCGAATACAAGTTCCTCAGCGTCGATTCCCATACCACCTGTGTGGGCGCCGTGATCATCGCCAATAAGAGCATGGACGATAAAATCGCCTATGACATCACCAAGGCCATGCTGACGCAGATGGAGGCCTTCAAGTCGGCGCACCGCGCGTTGAAGAAGGCGACGACGGCGAAGTCGATCGCCCTGCCTTCGGCGGCGCCCCACCATCCCGGCGCCATCAAGGCCTACAAGGAAGCGGGCCTGATGTAATCGGCCGCGGCGAGAAGCGTTCCAAGGCGGGGAAGCCGCAACCGGCTCCCCGCCCTTCTTTTTGCTTTTGGCGATTTGCCGATTGGCACGGGATTCCAGCCATGGCGCGAAACATCCTTCTCGATCCGAGCACCTGGTTTTCGGTCGGTTGCCGGCGCCGGCCGACCGGCCGGCTGAACTGGCTGATCACGCCCTTCGCCGCCGGCCTTGCGGTGTTCGTCGTCCTGGCGGCGACGGTGGTGGTCATGGATCCTTGGCAGCTGGGGGCGGTCTTCATCATGGGGATGATGACGCTCGCCTTCCTGACCGTCGGCGCGCGCGCCGGATCCGATCCCCGGCATCCTTCCGTGATCGATTGGGGGCTTTCGCTGGTGAGCCTGGTGACGGGAATCTTTTTCGCCTTCACCGCGCCCGAGACCGTGGAGCGCATTTCGCTGCTCTTCCCGCTCTCTTTCTGGCAGACGGTTTTCGGCACCCTGGTCTTCGTCCTGACCATCGAGATCACTCGGCGCACCACGGGCCTCGGGCTGACGGTGATCGTTTTGTTGTTCGTCGCCTATAATCTCTTCGGGCACCTGATCGGCGGCGTGCTGGGCCACGGCTATATCGACTACAACCATTTCCTCGACATCATGGTCTTCACCACCGACGGCGTGATGGGCCTGCCGGTGCAGGTGGCGGCGACCTACGCCTTCCTGTTCGTGATGTTCGGGACCCTGATGTTCTACGCCAAGGGATCCGACTTCTTCTTCGATTTCGCCGCCGCCATCGCCGGGCGCCAGCCGGGTGGGCCGGCCAAGGTGGCGGTGGTGTCTTCGGCCATGTACGGCATGATATCCGGCAGCCCGACGGCGGACGTGGTGACCACCGGGTCCATTACCATCCCCATCATGAAGCGGCTCGGCTACAAGGGCACCATCGCCGGCGCCATCGAGGTGGCGGCGTCGACCGGCGGCTCCCTGGTGCCGCCGGTGATGGGCTCGGCCGCCTTCATCATGGCCGAATACACCAATATCGATTACGTCGACATCGCCGTGGCGGCACTGTTGCCGGCGGTGCTGTATTACGTCTGCGTCTATTCCCAGGTCCATTTCCGCGCCATCAAGATGGGCTATGGCAGCCTGGATCCCGAACGCATTCCCCGTCTTCTGCCGGTCCTCAAGCAGGGCGGGCTGTTCCTGGTGCCCCTGGTGGCGCTCACCGCCGCCCTGATCGAGGGCTATACGCCGACCATGGTGGCGGTGTTCGGCTCGGCCGCCGTGCTGGCGGTGGCCGCCGTCAAGAAGAATACGCGGATCGGCATCGTGCTCTTTTACAAAGCCCTGGCGGAGACCGCCATGCGCATGGTGCCGGTGGCCGGCGCCTGCGCCGCCGCCGGGCTGGTGATCGCCGGCATCACCATGACCGGCCTCGCCGCCAAGTTCGCCCATGTGATCTACGCCATCACCGATGCCCAGGTGTTCTTCACCCTGGTGATCGCCGCCGCGCTGACCATCATCCTCGGCCTCGGCATGCCGACGCCATCGGCCTATATCCTGGCCGCCGTGCTGATGGGTCCGGTCCTGGTCGACCTCAAGATCCCCGACCTGCCGGGGCACATGTTCCTGCTCTATTTCGCGGTGATGAGCGCCATCACCCCGCCGGTGGCGGTGGCGGCCTATGCGGCGGCGTCCATCGCCGAGGACAACCCGCTCGGCATCGCCGCCAACGCCGTGCGCCTGGCGCTGGCCGCCTTCCTGGTGCCCTTCGTCTTCATCTACGGGCCGGAGCTGCTGTGGCTGGGGCCGGCCTGGAAAACCGCCATCACCTTCTCCTCGGCGGTCGCCGGGCTGATCCTGATCGCCGCCGCCATCGAGGCCCATGACAAGACCTGCGCCGCCACCTGGGCGCGCTTCGCCATCGCCGCCGCCGGGCTGTTGTTGATCGCGCCGTTTTACGCCAGCCTCGCCGCCGGCACGGCGCTGGCGGCGGCGACCATCGCCGTGAACCGGCGGCTTTACCGCGCCGACGCGCCCGCCGGCGGCTGACCGCCGGGGAGCGCAATTGATCGTTTGATGTCTATGCAGTTGGCGCCTTTGGCGTTAGAATCGGGCGATGAACGAGTCCTTGCCCTATAAATGGCCCGAGGAGGGAAACAGCAGGATCCCTTACTGGGTCTATTCCGATCCCAGGGTCTATGAGAGGGAGCAAGAAAGGGTCTTCGCCGGCGCCTCCTACAGCTATGTGGCGCTCGAAGCGGATATCCCCAATCCCGGGGATTTCAAGCGCACCAGGATCGGCGCCCGGCCGGTCGTCGTCGTTCGCGACATGGACGGCGACGTCAACGTCCTGGTCAACCGTTGCGCCCATCGCGGCTCGCGATTCTGCTACCGCGAACACGGCAACGCCAAGGAGTTCACCTGCCCCTATCACCAGTGGACCTACGACCTCAAGGGCGTGCTTACCGCCGTACCCTTCCGCCGCGGGGTCAAGAATCAGGGCGGCATGCCCGACGATTTCAAGCTCGAGGACCATCACCTCGAGGCCCTGAAGTGCGCCGTCAGGGGCGGTGTCATCTTCGCCTCCTTCGATCACGCCATGCCGGCGTTCGAGGATTATCTCGGAGCCAAGATGCTGGGCTACTTCGACCGGGTGTTCGACGGGCGCGAGCTCAGCATCCTGGGCTATTCGCGCCAGCGCGTGCGGGCCAACTGGAAGCTCATGTTCGAGAACCTCAAGGACCCCTATCACGCCAGCCTGCTGCACGTCTTCCTGGTCTCCTTCGGGCTTTTCAGGGCCGACAATCCCTCCCAGGTCCAGATGGACGA
>JADFPK010000120.1 GCA_022562375.1 Pseudomonadota bacterium | reverse complement strand
CCGGCGAAGCGCTGGTCGGGATGGCAATCGAGGCGCTCGGTATCGGTCCTTGCGATTATGTTATCGACTATGGCTGCGGTTCGGGCCGGGCGGCGCAACACCTCGCCCGGGTGGCGGCGGCGGTCACCGCCATCGATATCGCGCCCAACAGTCTCGACCCGGACGTGGATGTTGATTTCGTCATCGCCTGTCTCTGGGACTTGCCCCCGGATATCGGCCCCGCCGACATCGCCTTTTGCGCTGACGTGATGGAGCATATCCCGCCACACAAGGTGGACACCGTTATCGAAAGCATCGCCCAGCGCACCACCAGGGGCGCGTTCTTCCAGATTTCCACGGTGCCCGACGGTTGCGGCGGGCTGATCGGCCAATCCCTCCACCTCACGGTGCGCCCCGCGGCATGGTGGCATCGCCAACTCGGAGAACATTGGGCCGGCGTCGACTGCCTCGCCGATGGCGTGTCGGCCATCTTTACATGCGAATCGTTCCCTTCGAGCCCGCCCATCTTCACCTGATCGAGCCCGGTGCGATCGAGGTCAAAGCGCTCGCGAGTGCCGGTGTCGGGGATCTCACGTCACATCATCGAGATTCCGATCCGGCGTTCTCGATCGTTCATGAGGACCGGGTCCTTGCATCCTCCGGCGTTACATTGGTGGCGAAAGGCGTGGCAAGCGCCTGGCTGCTCGCTTCCGATGAGATGCGGCGTCATCCGGTTTTTCTTCACAAGCATGTCAGGCGGGGGATGGAACTGGTCGAACGTGGTCTTCGGCTGCGCCGGCTTCAAATCGGCGTCCGCACGGATCTCGAAGTGGCTCGAAGATGGGCCGAACGGCTCGGCTTCCGTTGCGAAGGCGAGATGGTGGGCTACGGCCCTAATGGTGAAAATTATTGGCTTTATGCGAGAGTGAGAAATGGGATCACCTTTTGAGATCGCCGGGCTCGTCCTTGGGGCGCTCGGCACTATTTCGCAGGGAATCGCGGCCGAGCGCGCGGGCGAATTCCAGGCCCGCGTCGCCGAGCAGAACGCCCGCATCGCGCGCGAGCGCGCCGAGGTGGAGGAAGTCGAAAAGCGCCGTGAGAATGTGCGGATCCTTGGCGCCCAGCGCGCCTCTTTCTCCAAGGCGGGGGTGCGGCTCGAGGGCACGCCGCTACTGGTGCAAGAGGAGACGGCGGCGGAGGGCGAATTCGACGCTCTCACGGTCCTCTTTGGTGGAAAACTTTCAGAATCGCGTGAACTGGCCCGAGCCCAGGCCGCCCGGTTCGGTGGCCAGGCGAGTCGCACGTCGAGCTTTTTCGGTGCCGGCAAGACATTGCTCACGGCCGCAAGCAAGATCAAGCCGGAGACGGGGTGATTGAATTCCCCAGATTTCCGGCCCGCCCCATCGGCCGTAATCGCGGCCCCCTCGTAAACGCGGCACGACCGGCGCGCAGATCGATACCAACCCATCAAGCATAAAAGGAGAGTCCCTTGTCCGACAGTCCGACTGCCGGCCCAGCCGGCCGTACCCTTGAGAGCATCATGGCCGAGGCTTTAGAGGAGCGGGGTATCAAAGTGCCGCAAAGCCCGTCCGCGGGTGATGAGGCGGCCAAGGACGCATCCAGTGCGCCTGACGCTACGCAGTCTCCGCAAGATACGCCGCCTGATCTCGTCAAGGCGATGGCGGAGGCGCTCGCCCCGCCCGATCGACCCGACGGCTATCGCATCGAACGCCCTTTCGTGGCCTCCGGCGCCGGTTACGATGAAGAGCTCGAGCAAACCGCCCGGCAGTGGTTTCACGAGGCCGGCCTCAACCAGGGCCAGGTAAGTGGAATCGTCGATAAGTACAACCGCGCCGCCCTTGACCCGATGCCCGTCGATCACACGATGGACGAACACCGGCGCCTCCAGGCCGAAGGGGAATTACGCAGCGAATTCGGCGACGAATTCGACGAAAAAATCGCTGCCGCCATGGCGGCTGTACGGCGTCTTGGCGGCGAGGAGCTGGTCGAACGTCTCGAAGAGACCCAGCTCGGCAACGATCTTGAGATCATCCGCCACTTCGTTGCCCTGGCGGGGAACACGTCCTGATGACGGATTTGCCTCCATGGGTGAACAGCCGCCGGGACGGAACTTTCGAAGTCGACCCTAATACCGTCTACCCGATCTATCTCGATCGCTTGCGGGTGGAGCCGTCCGAGTTCTCCCTCGAGGTCGCGCGCCGCTGCATGACGGCGGACCTTCGCAAGGCGCTGAAGCGGCCGTTTGATCTTCTGATCACCAAGGACCGGCGCTGGCGGGGCGCCAACTTCGCCAAGGGATCACCATCGCCTTCCGCCGCTTCTTCCCTGGTCCGTTGGCATGACCGCAAGCGCGGGATCCTCGGAGGTAAAGGGAAATGAGCGGGCAAGACTATTGGCAAAACAAGATCGCCGGCATCGAGCGGAACCTCGCCGGGGCGCGGCAGAAGGCCAATGAAATCGACGGTGAGCGCCGCGCCCTTGCCCTTGCGCGCGAGGACGGCGATCGGAGTGCTTCGCGCAAGCTCGGCCTCATCGAGCGCGAGGCAGGCGAGACCGCGGAGAAGATCCGTAATTTGGTTCTGGCGAGAGCGGAGGCCGAGGCCCAACTGGCCGAGGCCAGGGACGCCGAGCGCGCCGCCGAGGCGCGGTCCCGGAACAAGCGCCTTCACGCCCTTGTCGCCAAGCGCGCCGGGGCGGTGGCGCGGCTCGAGGATCACCTGAGGGCGGTGGCCAGGGAACTCGACGCCATGGCCGAACTCGCGGCGGAGATCGTCAAGCTCCGCCCGGCCGAGACCCGCGCCGAGGCCGTCGATGGGCCGCTCGATCCCGACCGGGTGTGCTTCCGCCTGCAGGTTTTCTGCGGCTTCATCGGCCTGCACAAGTGGCTGACCGAGGACGTGAACGCCTATTGCCGGCGCGAGGTCCGCACCCTTGCCGATCTCGAAGCCGGCGCCCACGCCCGCTACCTCGCCGACTGACCCGGCCAACCCGGAAATTCCACAATTTCGAGGAGGGCAGCGATGCCCAAAATTCCATTCGACGACGATGGACGCTTCGAGTTCGCCGAACCGCCGGAGTTGAGCGAGGCGGCGAAGAGGGCGATGGCGCGCCAGCAGAAGCTCGACGACGCCAACTTCATCACCGAGAGGACGCTCGCCTTCCAGCGCGACATGGCGGCGGAGTTCGGGCGCGCCAAACGGGATGGCGATTCCGCCGATCCGATGTTCGTGAAGGATTTGATGAAGGTCGCGTCCGAGATGCGGAGCGAGCATCTCTCCGATATCCCCAGGGGCCCCCAGGGCCGGCTCATCAGCCAGGACGCCATCGATGTTACCAGGGCCAACATGGAAGGCGCCATGGAGCGGTTCCAGACCGCAGCACTCCACCGCCTCAACCTCGAGCGTCACCAAAAAGCCTTCGCCAACATCGAGGCGGCGGGGGCGGAGATCGCGGCGGCGGCGAAGCGCGACGCCAAGGGGCTTTCCGGCCTGCTTTCGACCGTAGATGATTTGATAGGCCAATTCGACGGCGTGTTCGCCAGCGATGAGGCCGCGGAGCAACGGACCAGGCTTCGCGCCGGCGCCGTCAGCGCCGCCATCGACGGGCTGATCGAACGCGGCAAGACCGGTGAGGCGCGGGCGCTGATCCAGAAGGGCGGCTTCGACGCCGAGCTTGGGCCCAGGCCGGCGAGGCTGCTGTTGGGCCGCATCGCCAGGAGCGAGAAGGACAACGCGAGGAACGCGGCCAGACAGGCGGATAAGGCAAACACGGTGGCGGTGGCCGATCTCGACTTCCGGGTGGCGACCGGCCAGGCGTTCGCCGAGGAGCTCGACTCCGAGTTCGAGGAGGGGACGATCAGTGCCGCGGAGTACGCCGACTTCCTCGCCGAGCTCAAGCGCTTCGACGAAGACAACGCGAGAAGGGCCGACGGCGCGGCGCGGGTCAAGGGCAAGCTTGCGAACGGCGAGAAACCGGACGCCGGCGATCCGGCCGAGCGGGCGGCGGTCGATGAGCTGTTCGAGGGCCTTGTCGAGGCCAACGTCGGGCGGCCGCCGGAAGAGATGGCGATCATCGAAACCCGTTTCGTCCGCCGGACCGGCATGTTGCCCGCCGCCCTTAGCGATTCGCTAACCGCCGGCATGTTGTCCGAGGATCCCGCCGCCCAGGTCGCGGCGGCCGGGCGGCTGGTTGCGTTCGATAATTCCGATCCCGTGCTCATCATCAATCTCCCCGCCGACACCCTCACCCGCGCCCGGACGATCAACGCCTACGCCTATCCCGGCCTCCCCCCCGCCCGCATCGTGCAACTGGCGGCGGAGAAGATGGCGCAGCAAGGAGAGGAAGGGAAAGATAGAGAAGTGGAACCGATCGCCCCGCCGGGAACCCCGCAACAACCGGGGACCGGTGGTAACGGGACACAGGTATCCCACGCCGCGGGGAAAGCGGGCGCCACACGTGGCAGTGCCGGCAATGTGAAAGCGCCAAGGGATAAAGACGCTGATGCTTTGTTCAAGAAGTACCGTGGAAACCTGAGGCCCCGCGAAGGCAAATTCGTTAGTGATCCTAAGGATCCCGGCGGTCCGACCAAAGAAGGCTTCTCACAAGAGTTGCTTAATGATCTCAGGAAAAAGCGGCCGGATCTCAAACTGCCCAAGTCCACAAAGAACCTTACGCCACAGCAGATCGAAAGGGTTTTCCGCGAAGAGTTTTTCGACAAGTTAAGAATCAAGAAGGTCTGGGACATTCCCGGCATGAAGAAACAAACGCCGCAACTTCCGGAACAGCTCTTCGACAGCGGCATTCTCCACGGCATTACGAACGCCGGGCAACTCTTGCAACAATCGCTGGATGATGTTCTTGGCACCGACCTCAGGATATCGGATAAAAAAGGCAATCCGGTTTACGACGGGAACGTCGGACCGAAGACCCGTGCGGCGATTGACCGCGCGGTCCGGGAAGGAAAGATCGTCGACGTCAACAACAAGATGGTCAACAGGCGCCTCGATTTCATGAAACGTCAGCCGAAATATAAAACATACAAAGGAGGCTGGGTGCCGCGCGCCGAGAGCTTCCGGATCGCACCGAAAAAGCCGTGAGTGACAGCGGAAGCGAGCTACTAGGTTAGATCACTTGGAGGGTGACAGCTTTAATTCCCGCGTAACCCGACGCTAACCGGCGTTAAGGCCCTTCGATCTCGTACCGGTTTCGTTGGTCCGCTATGTCCCGGATCATTTGCTCAAGGAAGTCCGCGTTTTTGGCCAAATGTAATACCTGCCACATGGTTCCACAGAAACCTTTACAGCCTACGTGTCCATTGTAAAGCGACCAGTAAAAACTGCCGACGGCAAAACGCAAACGTTCGAGCTTTTCTTCGGCTTGGGCGCGCGAAAGATTTTCACCATCGGGAAAGAGAATTTCGACTTGATCCAGTATGACCTTCTCGAGACAAAGGACGGTATCCAACGTGCCTTGTCGCATCGTCGCCGTGACGCCGCTCGACCGTTTTTCTTCCGATAGATCCCAGCACGGTTTGATCAACGCCTTGGCGTCGATCGGTCGAAACGGCTCAGCGCCAGCCATGACAGCTGGCGCACCGACGGCCAAGGAAATGCAAAGGAGTAAACCGGACAGGTGTAGTTTCATCCGTGACATCATTTTCATCGCCAAATCCCTCAACGGAAGGTAGAGAGTATAGGACTCCGGTTTCCCGCCGGTCAAACTCAGCCTCCGATGACCTGATGCACCGCCAGCGAGAAACCGGACGCCGACGATGCGGCCGACCGGGCGGCGGTCGATGCCGTGTTCGCAAACCTTGCCGAGGACATCGCCGAACATCCGCCCGAGGACCGGGCGTCGGTCGAGGACGATTACGTCGCTGCGACCGGCATGTTGTCCGCCGTGCTTCGCGATTCGCTGATCGGCGGCATGTACTCGGAGGACCCCGCCGCCCAGGTCGCGGCGGCCGGGCGGTTTGTGAAGTT
>JADFPK010000119.1 GCA_022562375.1 Pseudomonadota bacterium | reverse complement strand
CGACCGCGCCGATTCGCTTCGCCGCCGCGCCGTGCGCACGACATTGGACGAGATCTTCTCCTGCCTGACCGCGTGGCTGGCGCCGGTGCTGTGTTTCACCGCCGAGGAGGCGTGGCTCACCCGCTACCCCAGCGAGGACGCGAGCGTGCACTTGCGCCTGTTTCCCGAGGTGCCGGCGGCGTGGCGCGACGATGAACTCGCCGCCAAGTGGGAGAAGCTGCGCGCCCTTCGCCGGGTCGTCACCGGCGCGCTCGAGATCGAACGCGCCGAAGGGCGCATCGGATCGAGCCTTCAGGCGCACCCCATCGTCCATGCCACCGCCGACTATGTGGCGGCGATGGCGGGGGTGGACCTCGCCGAAATCACCATCACCTCTTCCGCCACCCTCCTCGAGGGCTCCGGCCCGGACGACGGCTTCACGGTTGGCGACATCGCCGGCGTCGTGGTGAGCCCCGCTCTCGCCAAGGGGAAGAAGTGCGAGCGCTGCTGGCAGGTGCTGGAGGAAGTCGGGGAGAATGACGCCGAAGGCGAGATCTGCAACCGCTGCGCCGATGCCGTCGGCGATGTGTTCGCGGCCGCGAGCTGAGGGGGTCGGGGAAATGATGGGCGGGGATCTTCAAGGTTCGCCATGACCGGTCTGTTGGTGGCAAGCGCCGTCATCGTCCTCGATCAGGCGACGAAATGGTGGGTGGTGACGATTTTCATGAACCCGCCCCGGGTGGTCGACGTTTGGCCCTTCTTCAACGTCGTGATGGTGTGGAACAGGGGCGTGACATTCGGTTTCCTGGGCGACGCGCCTTTCTGGGGGCGGTGGGCCTTCGTCGGCCTTTCACTCGCCATCGTCGCCATTCTCCTGTTATGGCTCCGCAAGGCGGAAACGAAATGGCGGGCCGCGGCCATCGGGCTCATCATCGGCGGGGCCTTGGGGAACGTGATCGACCGGGTCAATTACGGCGCGGTGGCGGATTTCCTCGATTTTCACGCCTACGGGGCGGTGGCGGATTTCCTCGATTTTCACATCGGTACCCACAACTGGCCGGCCTTCAATATCGCCGATTCGGCGATCACCCTTGGCGTGGCGATACTGTTTTTTGATGCTTTGTTTGGGCCCAAAGAAACGGTAGACTAGGCGCCGGCGCTTGAGATGTTAACGAATCGGCGCCATCGGTTGGACGGGGAGACGAAATGATACGCATTCAGCGGCCGAAATCGGTCGTTTTCAGACTGTCCGCCGCCGCCGGCATGGTCGTGCTGGCCCTGGTCCTCGGCGGCTGCGAGACCTTGAGGGGCGCCGCGGGCCTTACCAAGAAAGCGCCCGACGAGTTCCGGGTGGTTTCCCGCGCGCCCTTGAGCATGCCGAGCCATTACGGTCTCAAGGCGCCGAGGCCGGGGACCGTCCGGCCACAGGCGACCAAAGTCCCAGACAAGGCGAAGCAGATCGTGCTCGATTCCGGCGGCGCCGGTTCCAGGAAAAAGCCGGTCATCAATTTGCCCGGCGCTGATCCCGGAGAGATCGCCCTGTTGACCAAGGCCGGTGTCGACAAGGCGGATCCCAAGATACGCCAGCTGGTGGACTCCGAATCGGCCGTGTTTGCCGAAACCCGCGGCGGTTTCGTCGAAAAATTGATTTTCTGGCGCGATCCGGCGCCGTCCGGCAAGGTCGTCGATGCCCGCAAGGAAGCGCGGAGGCTGCGCGAGAACGCGGCGCTGGGCCGTCCGGTCACCGAAGGCGAGACGCCGATCATCCAGCGCAAGAAGCGGGGCCTGCTCGAGGGAGTTTTCTAGGCCCCTCGGGCGTCCCGGCGCGACGTCACCGAGATTTGAACGCCGGCGTCGCTAAGTCCTCTTGCGTATTATTTTCCTTTGTCCATATTGTCAGGGGCCATCCCTTGGGCCGTTCGCGTGGACGTTCCCCCCGCCGCCGCCCACCGTTTCTTCTGGAGGTTCGATGCCGGGTCTGGCGACAGTCAAACGCCTCGAAGGCCAACTCATCTTCATCGCCGCGGCGATCTTTTTCATCGCCGTCGTCGCTTCCGTTCCGGCGCAAGCCGGCATTTTCAACCCCGAGACCTTCACCCTCAAGAACGGTCTTCAGGTCGTCGTCATAGCCAATCACCGCTTGCCGGTGGTGTCGCAGATGGTGTGGTACAAGGTCGGCTCGGCCGACGATCCGCCGGGGAAGTCGGGTGTCGCCCATCTCCTCGAACATCTGATGTTCAAGGGTACGAAGGTCATGGCGCCCGGCGAGTATTCCAAGATCCTGGCGCGCAACGGCGGGCGCGAGAACGCCTTCACCTCCAATGACACCACCGCCTATTATCAGGTGGTGGCGGTGGATCGGTTAGAGCTGGTGATGAAGCTCGAGGCCGACCGCATGGTCAATCTCGTGCTCACCGACGCCGATGTCCTGCCCGAGCGCAACGTCGTTGTCGAGGAGCGCCGGTCGCGAACCGACAACAATCCGTCGGCGCTCCTGAGCGAGCAGATGAACGCGGCGCTCTATCTCAACCATCCCTACCGCAGACCGGTGATCGGCTGGAAGCATGAGCTGGAAAGCCTGACCACCGAGGACGTGCTGGCCTTCTACCGCCGCTACTACGCGCCGGACAACGCCATCCTGATCGTCTCCGGCGACATCACGGCCGAGAAGCTGAAACCCCTGGCCGAGAAATATTACGGCTCCATCCCGGCGCGCAGGGTGACCAAGCGGGTGCGGCTCAAGGAGCCGCCTCATCGGGCGGCGCGGCGGGTCCAATTGCGCAGTCCCCAGGTGCGCGAGCCGCGCTGGGGCCGTGATTACCTGGCGCCGGGTTTTTCCAGCGGCGACAAGCGGCAGGCCTACGCGTTAGAGGTGCTGGACGATATCCTGTCCGGCGGCGCCACCTCCCGGCTCTACCGGTCGCTGGTGGTGGAACAGAAGATCGCGGTCTCCGCCGGGGCCTCCTATGACGGCAACGCCTACGATCTCGGCACCTTTTCGTTCTATGGCCAGCCCGGGGCCGGTATCGGCATGGACCGGTTCGAGGCGGCGATGGACGCCGAGATCGCCAAGCTCCTCGACTCCGGCGTCACCATTGACGAGGTGAAGCGCGCCAAGAAGCGGCTGCTCGCCGGCGCCATCTATGCCCGCGATTCCCTGCGCCGGGGGGCGAGGGCGATCGGCACGGCGCTGACCACCGGGCAGACCATCGACGATGTCGAGACCTGGCCGGAACACATCAAGGCCGTCACCCGCGATCGGGTCAATGAGGCCGCCCGCGCGGTGTTTATAAAATCCAACTCGGTGACCGGGCTTTTGCTGCCCGCGAAGGCGCCAAAGCCAAAAGCGCGAAAGCCAAAAGCGCGAAAGGTGGAGAAGCCGTGAACGCGCGCGCCTTCATCCCCGGCCCCACGGCCGTCAATTCGGCCATCGCCTTCATCGTCGCGCTTGGCGTCGGTCTGGCGGTGACGCCTGGTCCGGCCGCCGCCATATCGATCCAACGCGTCGTCAGTGAAAAGGGGATCGAGGCGTGGCTGGTCGAGGATCACGCCGTACCGGTGCTGTCGATGCGCTTCGCCTTTCGCGGCGGCGCGGCGCTCGACACCGAAGGCAAGGAAGGGCTTGCCGACATGGTGTCCAGCCTGCTCGACGAAGGCGCCGGGCCGCTCGGTTCACAGGCCTTCCAGGGGCGGCTCGAGGATCTTTCCGTCAGCCTCGGCTTCAGTGCCGGGCTCGATAATTTCGGCGGCACGCTGCGCACCCTTTCGGTCAACCGCGCCGCCGCCTTCGATCTCTTGAGCCTGGCCTTGACCCGCCCGCGCTTCGATCCCGAACCGGTGAAACGAATCCGCGCCCAGCTTCTCGCCCACCTGGCGCGCTCGGCCGAGCGGCCCCGGAGCATCGCTTCTCGGACCTGGTACCGGGCGGCGTTTCCCGACCATCCCTACGGCCGCCCCGCCGAGGGCACGCCCGAGAGCATCGGGCGGATCACCGCCCGGGACCTCAAGGATTTCGTCGCGCGCCGCCTGGGGCGCGACAATCTGGTGATCGGCGTCGTCGGCGATATCTCGGCCCAGGAACTGGCGCCGCTTCTCGATCTGACCTTCGGCGGACTGCCGGCGCGGGCCCAACCCTACGCCCTGCCCGAGGTCGCGCCCGCCGCCGTCGGCGAGATGTTCGTGATCGAGAAGAACATCCCCCAGAGCGTGGTGTTCTTCGGTCATCGCGGGATCAAGCGGGACGATCCCGATTATTACGCCGCCTACGTGATGAACCGCATACTCGGCGGCGGCGGCTTTACTTCCAGGCTCACCGAAGAGATACGCGAGAAGCGTGGCCTCGCTTATTCGGTCTACAGCTATCTTTCCGCTTTCGACCACGCCGGGCTGATCATGGGCGGGGTGGCGACGGGTAATGACCGTGTCGCCGAATCCGTCGAGCTGATCCGCGCCGAATGGGCGAAGATGAGGGCCAAGGGCGCCACCACCGAGGAGTTGGCCGACGCCAAGACCTATCTCACCGGCTCCTTCTTCACCCGGCTCAACAGCACCAGGCGCATCGCTTCCGTCCTGCTGTCGGTCCAACTCGATGGCCTCGGCATCGACTATCTGGAGCGGCGCAACGGCCTGATCGAGGCCGTCACCGAAGCCGACGTGAAGCGCGTGGCCAAGCGTCTGCTCGATCCCGACAAGCTTACCTTCGTCGTCGTCGGCGCGCCCGAAGGCGTCGAGCCGACCCGCGAGGCCCCCACCGGAAAAATCTGAAGCGCTTTTGTCCCGGGTGCCGGCCGCCCGGATAATTAAGGTGACAAATTAAGGGGACACCATACTTAATTCCATAGCTCAGAATGACGGGACGGGGAATTAAGTATGGTGTCCCCTTAATTGGCGAATTGACGGAAAGGGCTCCAACTGTCATGACGATCCGCCTTTTGCCGCAAGGCGTGGTCAACCGCATCGCCGCCGGCGAGGTGGTGGAGCGCCCCGCTTCGACGGTCAAGGAGCTGGTCGAGAACGCCATCGACGCCGGGGCAAGGCGCATCGAGATCGTCTTGCGCGAAGGCGGCAAGAGCTTCATCTCGGTCACCGATGACGGCGCCGGCATGACGGCGGAGGAGCTCGGCCTCGCCGTCGAGCGTCACGCCACCTCGAAACTCCCCGAAGACGATCTCAGCGGTATCGTGACGCTCGGCTTTCGCGGCGAGGCGTTGCCCGCCATCGGCTCGGTCAGCCGGCTTTCGATCTCCTCGCGCGCCAGGGGCAATGATGAGGCCTGGACCCTCACCGTCGACGGCGGCGACAAATCGCGCCCGGCGCCGGCGGCCCAGGCCGAAGGCACCCGGGTCGAGGTGCGCGATCTCTTCTTCGCCATCCCGGCGCGGCTCAAGTTCCTCAAGACGACGCGGACCGAGTTGAACCACGCCATCGACGCGGTCAACCGCCTGGCCATGGCCCATCCCGCCATCGCCTTCGCCCTGTTCGACGACACCCGCGCCAAGATCAAGCTCGACGCCGCCCAGGGCGAGCTGTTCGAGGCGCGCCTGGCGCGGCTCGGCGCCGTCATGGGCAAGGACTTCGCCGATAACGCCCTCGTCATCGATGCCGAGCGCGCCGGCTTTCGCCTCACCGGCTATGCCGGCCTGCCGACGCTGAATCGCGCCAACACGCTTCGCCAGTACCTGTTCGTCGACGGCCGGCCGGTGCGCGACCGGCTGCTGACCGGCGCCGTGCGCGGCGCCTATCAGGACTTCCTCGCCCGTGACCGCCATCCCGAGGTGGCGCTGTTCCTCGAAGCGCCGGCCGGGGCGGTCGACGTCAACGTCCATCCGGCCAAGGCCGAGGTGCGATTCAGTGATCCCGGCCTGGTGCGCGGCCTCATCGTCGGGGCCTTGAAGCACGCCCTGGCCGGGGCCGGTCATCGCGCCGCCACCACCGTCTCCGCCGCCGCCCTCGGCGCCTTCGAGGCGCACGCCGGGGTGGCGCCCGGGGCTTTCGCCCGGACGCCGGGGCGCGCCGCCAGGGGCGGAACCGTCTCCCGCGGCCT
>JADFPK010000118.1 GCA_022562375.1 Pseudomonadota bacterium | reverse complement strand
CCCCCTCTCCTTGCCCGGCCAAATATCGCCCGCCACGGCCGAGTTCGCCGCGCACACCGAGCGCGAACAGCACGAAGCCGACGCCCGTGTGGTACTCGAAGCCGCGGTTCTCGACCGGGTCTATGGTCAGTTCGAGACCGGGCGCGGCGGCGCCGATTTCCGCCACCATTTCGCCAAGACGCGTACATTCGCCGGCCACCGACGGCGGCAAGTCCAGCGCCTCGAGGCCGGCCAGGGCGCGCTTCGCCGGACCGGCGATGGCGAGAAGCGCGCCGAGGATCTCCGCCGCCTGCCCGCCCAACGCCGCCACCCCCGCCGCGTCCTTACGGTCCAGCGCCGCCCGCGCCGCCGCCGCCGCTTCATCGCCAAGCGACAGCGCCGAACAAAGCGCCGGCACCAGAGGGGGCAGGTTGAGATCCACCGAGAGGCCCTTGACACCGATGGCGGTGAGGGATTCCACCGCCAGCAGCACGATCTCGGCATCGGCGGCGCTTACCCACGCCCCGATCAGCTCGACCCCGGCCTGTCCGAACTGCCGTTCGGGGCGAAGCTGGGTGCCTTCCATGCGCAGCACCTGGCCGGCATAACAAAGCCTGAGCGGCCTCGGCGCGTCCTTCAGCCTGGTGGTGGCGATGCGGGCGATCTGCAACGTCATGTCGGCGCGCACCCCCATCATCCGTTGGGACACCGGATCCATCAGGCGGAAGGTCCGGGACGTCATCGACGCCCCGGACCCGGCCAGGAGGCTTTCCTCGAACTCGACCAGCGGCGGTTTCACCTGCTGATAGCCGTGGCCGGCGAAGCATTCGAGAAGCGTATTGAGGGTCGATGTCTCGTAGGCCGCGTCGGGAGGCAGAACATCGTTCATCCCGGGCGGCAGCAGGGCCCGCTCTTGGTACTCGGTCATGCTATGCCGTGCCTGTCCAAATCCAATCTTTCGCGCCGAAGCCGGCGCGCGCGCCCGGGCTAGCCCCCGGCGCCCGCGTCCGGCCACGCTCGTTAACAGCACTATCCGTTTTGCCCGAAAACGGCAAACGGAAATGACGGCGCAGCCGCCGGGCGGCGCCCGGGAATCGCCCGGCAAGTCCCTATATCCAAGGCGGTCAGGGGATCGATCTCGGGGTCAGAAAACCAGCGCCTGGGCCTGGACCACATGGGGGATGGCGCGCACCTTCTTGATGAGGTCGTCGGTGACCGGCTGATCGACGTTGACAAGGGCGATGGCGTCCGCCCCGGCCTTGGCCCGGCCGAGATGGAAGGTGGCGATATTGACCCCGGCATCGCCGAGCGCGCGGCCGAGATTGCCGATGAAACCAGGCTTGTCCTTGTTGTGGACGTAAAGGATGTTGGGACCGAGCTCGGCCTCGATGGAAATGCCGTTGACGTCGACGATGCGGGGTTTGTCGCCGCCGAACAGGGTGCCGGCGAAACTGCGCTTGCGCTTTTCGGTCTCGACCGTCAGGCGGATCAGGGTCTGATAGTCGGCGGCCCGCTCCTGCTTGATCTCGGTCACGTCGATATTGCGCTCCCGGGCGATCACCGGCGCGTTGACCATATTCACCGAGGCGAGTTCGAGCAGCGGCGTGAGCAGCCCCTTGAGCACGACGGCGGTGAGCGGCCGGGTGTTGAGCTCGGCGACGTGGCCCTGGTACTCGATGGTCGCCGACTTGACGCCGGTGCGGATGAGCTGACCGGCGAAGGCGCCAAGCTGTTCGGCAAGCTGCATATAGGGCATCAGCCTGGGCGCGTCCTCGGCGCTGAGCGAGGGCATGTTCAGGGCGTTCTCCACCGCGCCGGTGGTCAGGAAATCGGACATCTGGGTGGCCACCTGGAGGGCCACGTTCTCCTGGGCCTCGGTGGTGGAGGCGCCGAGATGGGGGGTCGCGACCAGTTGTTCCATGCCGAAGAAGAGGCTCTCCGTCGCCGGCTCCACCTGGAAGACATCGAGCGCCGCCCCCGCCACCCGGCCGGATTCGAGGGCCGTCTTCAAATCCTTCTCGACGATCAGGCCGCCGCGGGCGCAGTTGACGATGCGCACGCCTTTTCTCATCTTCTTGATCGCCTTGGCGTCGATGATGTTCCGCGTGGCGTCGGTCAGCGGCACGTGCAGGGTGATGAAATCGGCGCGGGCGAACAACTCGTTGAGCGCCACCTTCTCGACGCCGAGATCGGTCGCCCGCTCCGGCGTCAGATAGGGATCGTAGGCGATGACCTTCATCTTCAGCCCGAGCGCCCGATCGGCGACGATCGAGCCGATATTGCCGCAGCCGATGATACCCAGCGTCTTCGACGTCAGCTCGACACCCATGAACCGGCTCTTCTCCCATTTCCCGGCATGGGTCGAGGCGTTGGCGGCGGGGATCTGCCGCGCCAGCGCCATCATCATGGCGATGGCGTGTTCGGCGGTGGTGATCGAGTTGCCGAACGGGGTGTTCATCACGATCACGCCGCGCGCGGTGGCGGCGGCGACGTCGATGTTGTCGACGCCGATACCGGCGCGGCCGACGACCTTGAGGTTTTGGCCGGCATCGAGAACCTCGGCGGTGACCTTGGTGGCCGAGCGCACGGCGAGCCCGTCATAGGCCGCGATCGAGGCCAGCAGGTCGTCCGGCGCCATCCCCGGCTTGAAATCGACCTCGACGCCGCGGTCTTTGAAGATATCGACGGCGCGCTCGCTCAGATTATCGGATATGAGCACCTTGGGCATTGCCGTGTCCTTTCGCCTACCTCATCGCCTTAGACCTTGGCGGCCATTTCGTCCCTCACCGCATCCGCCGCCCAGTCGAGCCAGGGAAACAGGGCTTCGAGGTCCGCCGTCTCCACCGTCGCCCCGGCCCATATGCGAAGACCCGGCGGCGCGTCGCGGTAGCCATCGATGTCGTAAGCCACGCCTTCGTCCTCCAACAGCGCCACCATGCGCTTGGGAACGGCGGCCTTGGCGCCGGCATCGAGGGCATCGAACCAGGGGGCGGCGAACTTGAGACAGACCGACGTGTTCGAGCGGAACCTGGCGTCGGCGGCGAGGAATTCGACCCAGCGCGTACGCGCCACCCATTCGGCGATCGCCGCGAAATTAGCTTCCGTGCGGCCGATCAGGGCGTCGAGACCGCCGATCTCTTGCGCCCATTCGAGGGCCAAGAGGGCGTCCTCGACCGAGAGCATGGAGGGCGTGTTGATGGTCTCGCCGCGAAAAATTCCCTCGATCAGCTTGCCGCCGCTGGTCAGGCGGAAGATCTTGGGCAACGGCCAGGGCGGGGTATAGGTCATCAGCCGCTCGACGGCGCGGGGGCTGAGGATGAGCATGCCGTGCTGGCCCTCGCCGCCCATCACCTTCTGCCATGAGTAGCTCACCACATCGAGCTTGTCCCACGCGAGGTCCATGGCGAAGACGGCCGAGGTCCCGTCGCAAAGGGTCAGGCCTTGGCGCTCGGCGCCGATCCAGTCGCCGTTCGGCACGCGCACCCCCGATGTGGTGCCGTTCCAGGTGAAGACGATGTCACGGCCGGGATCGGTTTGGGAAAGATCCGGCAGTTCGCCATACTCGGCGGCGAATACGCGGACGTCGTCGAGCTTCAATTGATCGATGACATCGGTGGCCCAGCCCTTGCCGAAACTCTCCCACACCAGCACGTCGACGCCGCGGGCGCCGAGCAGCGACCACATGGCCATCTCGAAGGCGCCGGTATCGGACGCCGGCACGATACCGATGCGCCACTCATCGGGGATACCGAGGATGTCGCGGCTGAGCGCGATGACCCGGGCGAGCTTGCCCTTGCCCTCGGCCGAGCGGTGCGAGCGCCCGAGGGTGGCGCCCTTGAGCATCTCGATCGACCATTGGGGGTTTTTGGTGCAGGGGCCCGAGGAGAAACAGGCGTTACGCGGTCGCACTGACGGCTTCATGTTCACTATTCCTTGCAGAATAGTTGCGCCCCGTTGGGGGGGCGTGGCCCGGAGCGGATACTAAGGATGCCAAGGGCCCCAGTCAATGGAAAGGGGGTCAATGGAAAGGGCGGCGGCGCGATGGTGGATCCGGCGCCGGGATGGGGGATCGGGGGCGCCAATTAAGGGGACACCATATTAAGGGGACACCATACTTAATTCGATAGCTCCCAAATCACCGAGACGGGGAATTAAGTATGCTGTCACCTTAATAGGCCAGAAAAAGGCCCGGACGTGGCCGAGATCGGCCGTACTTTCGGCGACCCCGAGGCGAATCTCAGATGGCGCCGGCAATGGCCTTGCCGAGTTCCCCGGTCGTCGCCTTGCCGCCCATGTCGGGCGTCAGTAACTCCTTGTCCACCAGCACCGCCTCGATCGCCGCCTCCACCGCCTTCGCCGCTTCCCCCTGTCCCAGATGATCGAGCATCATCGCCCCGGACCACACCTGGCCGATGGGATTGGCGATGCCCTTGCCGGCGATGTCCGGCGCCGAGCCGTGGACCGGCTCGAACATCGAGGGGAATTCCCGTTCGGGGTTGATGTTGGCCGATGGCGCGATGCCGATGGAGCCCGCCACCGCCGGGCCGAGGTCCGACAGGATGTCGCCCAGCAGGTTGGAGCCGACGACGACGTCGAACCAGTCGGGGTGCTGGACGAAATGGGCGCACAGGATGTCGATGTGATACTGGTCGGTCCTGATGCCGGGATAATCCGCCGCGGCGGCCCGGAAGCGCTCGTCCCAATAGGGCATGGTGTGGATGATGCCGTTGGACTTGGTGGCCGAGGTCAGGTGCTTGTCCGCCCGGCTGGCGGCAAGATCGAAGGCGTAACGCATGATGCGGTCCACCCCTTTGCGGGTGAAGACGCTTTCCTGCACCACCATCTCCGCATCCGTCCCCTCATAGAGGCGCCCGCCGATCTCCGAATATTCGCCCTCGACGTTCTCCCGCACGACGACGAAGTCGATGTCCTCCGCCGTCCGGCCGGCCAGCGGCGACGTCACGCCGGCAAGGAGCCTCACCGGGCGTAGGTTGACGTATTGGTTCATGGCGCGGCGGATCGGGATCAACAGACCCCAGAGCGAGACATGGTCGGGAATGCCGGGGAAGCCGACGGCGCCGAGGAATATGGCGTCGTGACCGCGGATTTGATCGAGCCCGTCTTCCGGCATCATGCGGCCGGTCTCGGCGAAGGTCTCGCAGCTCCAGGGAAACTCGTCCCAGTCGAATTCGAAGCCGAAACGCGCACCGGCCGCTTCGAGCACCCGCATGCCCTCGGGCACCACCTCCTTGCCGATGCCATCGCCCGGAATGACGGCTATCCTGTAACTTTGCACCATGGTCCCCCCAAAAAAATTAATACCCCTATTATTGCGGAGATACCGGTGAATGGGAAGCTACGCGGCCTCCCGACGCCTTATCCATGCCAAGAAACGCGGCCCTTGGCGGCGCCCGTGCCAACCGATCAGGAAAAAGCAAGGCGAAGGCGCGGGCGGCAAAGCCGGCCGTTCGCTTCTTCCCTCAGGCCCGGAACGGTTTGACCGTGTGGGCATGGTTCAACGGGCCATGGCCGTGGCCGAGGCCCGGCGCCGTACGGATCGCTTCCTGCACATAGGCGTGGGCGCGGAGCACCGCGTCCCTTAGCGCCATTCCCTGGGCCAGCCCGGTGGCGATGGCGGAGGCCAGCGCGCATCCGGTCCCATGGGTATGGCGCGTGTCGATGCGCGGGCTCTCGATAGTCTCCATTTGGCCGTCCTCGACGTAGATGTCGGTGACGACCTCGCCGCTGAGGTGGCCGCCCTTCAGCAACACCGCCTTGGGCCCAAGCGTCGCGACCATTTGCGCCGCGTGCCGCATGTCCTCGAAATTGTTGATGTCCATGCCCATGAGCGCTTCCGCCTCGGTGGTGTTCGGGGTGACGATCAGGGCCTTGACGATGAGGTCCCTCTTGAGCGCACCGATCGCTTCGGTGTCCAACAGCGACGCGCCGCCCTTGGCCACCGTGACCGGGTCGACGACGATCGGGATGTCGCCGCCCTTGCGCGCCAAGGCGCCGCAGACGGCCCTGATGACCCCGGCGTTATGGAGCATGCCGGTCTTGATGGCGTCGG
>JADFPK010000117.1 GCA_022562375.1 Pseudomonadota bacterium | reverse complement strand
TGGCTGACTTGGCAGCGCCGTTGTTCCTGATTCCCGGCAATCGCGACCGGCATGGCGCGCTGCGTGCCGCGTTTAACCACCTCTCTTATCTGCCCAGGAACGGTGATTTTCTTCATTACGCGGTCGACGACCATCCGATTCGCCTGGTCGCGCTCGATTCGGTTGCCGCCGGAGAACGCAAAGGCGTGTTCTGCGCCCGGCGGCTCGCCTGGCTGGAGGAGACGCTCGCCCGGGAACCCGACAGGCGGACGATTGTTTTCATCCACCACCCGCCTTTCGATATCGCTCCGATTTACGTGGGCGGGTACCGGCGCCCCGAGGACGCCCGGGATCTGGCGGCGGTGGTCAGCCGCCATCCACGGGTCGAGCGGCTGCTCTGCGGGCACGTCCATATATTGCACCATGAATCATGGGGCGGCACGGTCGCCACCACCATGCCCAGCGTCGCGGTGGACCTGCGCAAGGGGGTCGATAAGGCGATCGAAGCGGCGCCCTTGTACCTCCTGCACGTCGCCTCGGGTGAGGGCGGCCTGGTCAGTCACACGCGGGTCGTGACCCGCTGATCGGCCGTTACCCCGGTTTGCGCAACAGGTTGACACGGGTCGGCTGGTCGAGGACGAATTCGCCGGCCTCCTGGCGGGCGTTGGCCAGGAAACTGGCGCGGATTTCGTCGTTGTGGGCATCGAAGGCGGCGCGCCGGGCACCGCCCCTGGCCGACTGGCGCTGGCGGAAGACCTCGTAACTCTCGAAGCGGCGGGGCTCGTCGTATATCAACTCCGTTTCGTGCTCGAGGCCGAGTGCTGGCGCCTTCGAAAGCGCCTCATAGGCCTTGGCGCGGACGTCGGTTTCGTCCTTGACCAGGCGCAGGGCCTCGAAATAGCTCCCTTCGGCCAAGGGCTCGATGACGCATAGCCGCCCGTCCGGCTTGAGCACCCGGGCGGCTTCGCCAAGCGCCTCGGCCATATGGGCGGCGTCGATGTGATGGAGGCTGTTCGAGTACAGGACGACATCGACCGAAGCGTCCTCGAAGGGAAGATCTTCCGCCCGGCCCAGCATGTAGGTGACGTTCTCGCCTCCCGGCGCGGCGCTGGCGGCGGCGAGCGCGTCGTCGTCGATGTCTATGCCGAACACTTCGGCGCCCTGGGCGGCGAGCGCGCGGGTGAACCTGCCTTCGCCGCAGCCGACATCGACGACGCGCCGTCCGTCGAGTTCGAGGAGTTCCTTGACGATATCGGTGCCGCTGGCCATGCGAACTTGCCGTGTCCCGGTCATTGGTTTAGCCTTTCGCCTCTTTTGCGCTCCGATCCACCCGGTCTCGCCGGGGCCGGTATGCGTAAGTTTGGCCGGTTCTTTCGGTCCCGGTCCTTTATCCTCGAAAACGTGCCGGCAAGGGAACCGGAATTTTTCAGTGGCGGAGCCCCAAGGAATACCACCGGAGGCAAGTTTACGGACCGTGGCGTGGCCGCTCACCTCCATGCTCGCGATCCAGGCGCTGGTTTCGGCGGCGGTGTTGACCGTGCCTGTGTTCGCCGTCGTCGCGGCGGCGGATTTGGGCGTGCCGGCCCGTTGGGTGGGGGCCTATGTCGGCTTGATCTACGTCGGCGCCATGTTTTCCTCGGTGCTGGGCGGGGTCCTGGTGCTGCGTTTCGGGGCCGTGCGCGTCAGCCAGGTTTGCCTGTTGCTTGCCGCCACCAGCCTGTCGCTGACGGCGACGGGGTGGCTGCCGGCGATGGTCTTCGGCACCCTGGTCATGGGCGCCGGTTACGGCCCGCCGACGCCCGCGAGCTCCCACATTCTCGCCCGCCATACACCGGCTCGCTTGATGCCGCTGGTGTTTTCGATCAAGCAGACCGGCGTGCCGCTCGGCGGCGCCCTGGCGGGTGTGATCGTGCCGCCGCTGGTGCTGGCTTACGGCTGGCGCGGCGCCTCGATCGCCGTCGCCGCGCTTTGCGCCTTGACGGCCATCGGACTGGCGCCCTTGCGGGCGAGGCTCGATGCCGATCGGGAGCCGGGGCGAAGGCTCGGCGCCAATCCGATGTCGCCGCTCCGCCTGGTGCTGGCCGATCGGGTGCTGCGCCGCTTGGCAGGCCTGTCGTTCCTCTATTCCTCGGTTCAGATGAGCCTCACCGCCTATCTGGTCACTTACCTGGTGGAGGCCGTGAAGCTCGACCTGATCGTCGCCGGCATGATCTTCGCCACCTCCCAGATGGCCGGCGTCTTCGGCCGCGTGCTCTGGGGCGGCTTGGCGGGCGTCGCCGTCAGCGCGCGCAACATATTGGTGATCATCGGCTTTCTATCGGCGGTGGGGGCGTTGGTGACGGCCTCGTTCGCGCCGGGCTGGCCGCCTGGCGCCATCTTCGCCGTCGCCATCCTGATCGGGGCGACGGCGATTGGCTGGAACGGTGTCTACCTCGCCGAATTCGCCCGTCTCTGCCCGCCCGGTCAGGCCGGTCTGTTGACCGGCGGATCGGGCTTTATCACCTTTGGCGGGGTGGTGGTGACGCCGCCGCTGTTCGGCGCCTGGGTGGGCTTCAGCGGAAGTTACCCATCCGCCTTCATCATTCTCGGCGTCCTCGCGGTCCTCGGCGCCGTGCTGATGATGCGCACGCCGGTTGCGGGGGATCGCGGCATGAACGGCGGCTAAAGTCCCTCGGCGTCGAGGAAGCTCGCCAGTCCGGCGAAAGCCGGGGTCTTGTGGGTGATCAAGTAGGTTGGAATGGCCCCGAGGTAGGCGGAAAACCGCCCCTTGTCCTCGAAGCGGCGGCGGAAGGCGGCGGCGGCGAAGCCCCTGCCCAGCCGCGGCACGACGCCGCCGGCGAGGTAAACCCCGCCCCTGGCGCCGAGCGTCAGCGCCAGGTTGCCGGCGACGGTCCCCAGCATTTCCGAGAACATCCGAAGCGCCCGGACGGCGGCCGGATCGCGGCGCCCGAGCGCCCGGCGCGTCACCTTGGCGGGTGTCATGGGGGCGGGTGTCATGGCGGCGGGTGTCATGGGAGTGGGGGTCATGGATTTGCCCGCCGCCGTGGCGTTTCCTGTTCCGTCGAGCAGGGAAATCGCCTCATAGAGTTCCACCAGCCCCTGGCCCGAGAGCGCCCGTTCGGCGGAGACGTGGGAGAACTTCCGGCGCAGGATGTCGAGCACCTGCCCTTCGCGCGCGTTCGCCGGCGCCAGGGTGACATGCCCGCCCTCCGTCGCCAGCGCCCGCCATCCCTTGGCCGACGGCACCAGGGCCGAGACCCCGAGACCGGTGCCGGGGCCGATGACGGCGATAGGGGCGCGGCGTTGCGCCCTGCCGCCGCCGATCTTGCGCACATCACCGGCGCCGAGCCTGGGCACGCTCCAGGCGATGGCTTCGAAATCGTTGATAACGTGAAGGGAATCGAGGCCGAGCCGGCTCTGCACCTCGGTGGCCGAGAACGACCAGGGACTGTTGGTCAAGCGGATCTCATCGCCGGTGACCGGGCAGGCGACGGCGAACGCGGCCACCCGCGGCGGCCGGGCGGGTGAGGTGGCGGCGAGATAGGCCTTGGCGGCCGACGTCAGGTCGGCGAAGTCCGCCGTCTTGATTTCCTTCGACGCCTTGGGGGGCGCGCCCGGTGTCTGCAGGGCGAAGCGGGCGTTGGTGCCGCCGATATCGCCAAGCAGGCGGACGGGCGCGCCCGCGCGCGGTTTCGCCGTCATGCCCGGTCAGACTTGACGTGGCTCTTGCGCAGCACCGCGACGAAATTTTCACGCCACGCCGTCACGTCGTTCCGCTGAAGGACGTCCATGGCCGATCGCCACCGTTCCCGGCGCTCCTCGATGGGCATTTTCAGGGCCTTTTGCAGGGCGTCGGCGACGTCCTCGACGTCGAAGGGGTTGACGATCAGGGCACTGGTGAGCTCCTGCGCCGCGCCGGCGAAACGCGAGAGGACGAGCACGCCGGGGTTCCTCGGCGACTGGGCGGCGATGTATTCCTTGGCGACGAGGTTCATGCCATCCCGCAATGGCGTCACCAGGCCGACGCGGGCGGTCCTGAAGAACCCCATCAGCGCCCGGCGGGAGAAACTCTTGTTGAGGTAGCGCACCGGCACCCAGTCGAATTCGGCGAAGCGGCCGTTGATATGGCCGGCCGCGGTTTCAAGCGTTCGGCGGATTTCCATATATTCGGCGACGTCGGCGCGCGACGGCGGCGCGATCTGCATCAGGACCACGCGGTTGCGCAGGTCGTTGTAACGCTGCAAGAGGTGCTCGAAGGCGTGGAACCTTTCCACCAGTCCCTTGCTGTAGTCCAGCCGGTCCACCCCGACGATGAGGTCCCGGCCGCCAAGGCTTTCCTTGAGGCGCGCGGTGCGGCGCGACTTATGCGACTGTTGGGCGAGGGTGGCGACGTTGGCGGTGTCGATGCTGATGGGGAATGCCTGGGCCCGGGCCGTCCGGCGGAAGGCCCTGACCCGGTTGCCGTCGAGCAGCTCACCGCCGGCCTCGTGAAGTATGTAGTCGCGAAACTCGACCAAGTCGCCTTCGGTCTGGAAGCCGATCAGGTCATAGGACAGGAGCGCGCGGATCAGTGTGCGGTCGCGGGGAAGGGCGGTCAGGATCTGGTGGGCGGGAAACGGGGTGTGGAGGAAGAATCCGATGGGTTGTTTAACGCCGGCGCGGCGCAGCGCCTCGGCCATCATCATGAGGTGATAGTCGTGGATCCAGATGATGTCGCCGGGCTTGAGCAGCGGCACCAAGGCGGCGGCAAAACGGGCATTGACCCGCTGGTAGGTGTCGAAATACTGGCGCGAAAACACCGCGAGATCGAGGCGGTAATGGAACAGCGGCCACAGGGAGCTGTTGGCGAAGCCATTGTAATAGTCGGTATATTCCTTCTGGCTCAGATCGAGGGTGGCGTAGGTGATCTGGCCGGCGTCAACCATCTTCGGGGCCTTGGCGGGGGCGGCGGCGACCTCGCCGCTCCAGCCCAGCCAAATGCCGCCGCTTTCCTTGAGAGCCGCCAGCAGCGCCACCGCGAGTCCTCCCGCGCTCGCACGCCCCTGTTGGACCGGCGCCACGCGATTGGAAACCACGATCAAACGATTCACAAGGTTTCCCCCGATGGGTTGCTTCGAGGCAATCGCCGCGCCGCCCAATCCTACCACGGATCGGGCCCAATACTTACTTTCATGGATGTGTCGCCCTTCTATGGATGCGTCACCCTTCTATGGAAGTAAGGACTGGCGCAATCGCCGCGAATTCGGTCGCCCGGATCGAACTCGGCGCACCGTCAGGATTTTGGCGGGCAGGATTTTGGCGGGGCCTTGGCGGGGCTTTGGGCGATGGACGCTGGACGCCAAAATCGGCTAAAAAACGCTGTCGGGGCGCAATCGGGCGCATCCGGGTCAAGGGAGGCCGGTAATGGCGGACGGATCGGAGATCAAGAGGGGGCTCGACGGCGTCGTCGTCGACGCCAGCGCCGTCTCCAAGGTGATGCCGGAGATCAACGCGCTGACCTATCGCGGCTATCCGGTCCAGGAGCTGGCCGAGAACTGCCGCTTCGAGGAGGTCGCCTATCTGCTCGCCGACGGGGAATTGCCGACGGCGGCGGAACTCGGCGATTTCGAGCGCCAAGAGCGCGAAAATCGCGGTATCGATGAGGCCTTGCTGGCGGTGATTTCGCGCTATCCGCCGGCCTGCCACCCGATGGATACGACGCGGACCTCGGTCAGTTTCTTAGGCCTCGAGGACCCGGAGACCGCCGATCACGGACCCGAGGCCGGCCGGCGCAAGGCGATGCGCCTTCTCGCCAAGATCCCGACGGCGGTGGCCGCCGATTTTCGCCGCCGCAAGGGTGGTGCGCCGATTCCGCCCGATCCGTCCCTTGGCTTCGCCGCCAACTTCTTTCACATGTGCTTCGCCGAAGTGCCCGACGCCGATGTGGTCAAGGCGTTCGATGTGTCCCTCACGCTTTACGCCGAGCACGGCTTCAACGCCTCGACCTTTACCGCCCGGGTCGTCACCAGCACCATGGCCGACATGCACGGCGCCGTCACCGCCGCCATCGCCAGCCTCAAGGGGCCGCTGCATGGCGGCGCCAACGAGGCGGTGATGCATATGTTGAACGAGATCG
>JADFPK010000116.1 GCA_022562375.1 Pseudomonadota bacterium | reverse complement strand
GCCTCGCCGGCACCCTCGAAGGCGGGCGGTTGTTGCGCGCGCGGCCGTTCCGCGATCCCCACCACTCGGCCTCGTTGCCGGCGCTCATCGGCGGCGGCCACAAGGTGCGGCCCGGCGAGATTTCGCTGGCCCATCTCGGCGTCCTGTTCCTCGACGAATTGCCGGAGTTCTCCCGCCAGACCCTCGAATCCCTGCGCCAGCCGCTGGAGACCGGGCGCGCCACCATCGCCCGGGCCAATGCGCACAGCACCTATCCCGCCCGCTTCCAGCTCATCGCCGCGATGAACCCGTGCCGCTGCGGCTATCTGAGCGACCCGTCGCTGGCGTGCTCGCGGGCGCCGCGATGCGCGTCCGATTATCAGGCCAAGATATCCGGGCCCCTGTTCGACCGCATCGACATCCATGTCGACGTGCCCGCCGTCAGCCCGGGCGATCTGACCCTGCCGCCGCCGGCCGAGGGATCGGCCGAGATCGCCGCCAGGGTCAAGGCGGCGCGGCAACGCCAGCGGGCGCGTTATAAGGCCCTGGGCAAGGACGGCGGGGGAAACGGCGCCAGCGTGCGCACCAACGCCGAAGCCGACGGCGAACTTCTGGTTGAGGTCGCGACACCCGACGCGGAAGGCCAGGCGCTGCTGAGCCGCGCGGCGGAGAAGATGAAGCTCTCGGCCCGGGGTTATCACCGGGTGTTGCGGGTGGCGCGCACCATCGCCGATCTCTCGGGCCACGACCAGGTCCGGCGCATCCACATCGCCGAGGCCGTCAGTTACCGCCGCGTCTTCCCCGGGCGTTGACACGGCGGACGGCGTCACGAGTATCAATCCATTATTCCTGACGCCTACTACCGAATCCCCTTGCAATCAAGCTTACTAGAAGATATATTCTACTTTGTCGAATAAATGCGCCGGAGATGATTGTCTATGGGTAATCGAGATCATTTGGGAGAGTTTGAACATATAGTTCTGCTAGCCCTCGTCCGTCTTGGAGACACCGCCTACGGCATGACCATTCGTCAAGAGATTGCAGAAAGGATTGCAAGGAATGTGGCGATAGGGGCCGTTTACACGACCTTGGACCGTCTTGAAGCCAAAGGACTCATTTCTTCACGGGTAGGCCCATCCACTCCCGAGCGCGGAGGGCGTGCGAAACGTTATTTCAGGATAGAGGCGCCTGGGGTCAAAGCGATCGATAACTCGTGGGCCAATTTGTCAAAGATGCGGCGAGGGCTAGGCAATGAGCTGGCCCCGAGTGGAGCATAAGCCGAGCGGGACGTAGGCGATGTCAATCCAAAAGAGCCTCAAGCGGTATCTGAAAAAGGCGATCAGATCCCAAAAACGTGAAATCGAAGCCGTCCGCGAATTTATGAATGAAGTACACATTGTGACTTGGGACGGAACCAATGACGTTATTAGCTTTGAATCGCCTAACAGAGAAATAAAAATAGAAGTATATGGCGATGCTGAAATGCAACGCGTCTATGAGCTTTTGAAGACGGTCAATGTTAATACGTTCGAGTGGCGAAAACTGGTTCGCTATATTCGAAATATTGAGAGTCACACCTTAAATGAGCACGCCTATGGCGTAGCGGACCAAATACAAGCTGCAAGCGAACTCCCGAAAACAGCAGAAAAACTTTTATACATCATTTTACCCAAATCCGCCCGGGAGCACTTGCCAGGTGACCTCGAAGAGGAGTATCGGACCAGGTGACCTCGAAGAGGAGTATCGGACGACGATTTTGCCCAAGTTCGGGTCCCGATACGCGAAGATATGGTATTGGAAACAAGCGGTTGGCTCAATCGGGCCGATAATTCGGAGCCAACTGCTCAAATTGTTGGGGTTCGCCTCAGTCGCAAAGGTCGCCCAGTGGGTATCACAACGCTTTGGATTCTGATTTCTCTCGCCGCAGTTCCTGCATCGTCGCTTTGTCGATTAGCTCCTCGGCAAGCCCACGCATGACGATATAGGGTTGCATCAGTGGGTCGGTGAATCGATATCGGATGCGGTGCTTGACGCCGGTTTTTTGAAGCACAAAGCCGCGGCGCTCTTCCGCGAAGTCGTTCAGATGTCGAGTGAAATTTGGAATATCGTAGTACCTCCCCATGATTCTGCTCATCGGGGTGCGTACGGCCGCCGCCGAGAAATAACCAAGTTCATCGGTGTTCGCCAATGCCGAGGCCAATAAAACCTGTCGGTAAAGGCTCTCCTTACGGGGACTCGTCGTCGCCCGATGATAGGCATTTCGGATCGATTGTTGGGCCTCGGTCATCGCCTTTTGTACCGCCGCCTCGACGTGAGGCACCCCGATCCGCTTACCGCCGGAGTCCAATGCCGCCCGCGCCGAGTGAAGTCCGAGGAGCTGCGTGTAATGTGGCAGCCCCTGAGATAACAAGGAGATGTGGCCGAGCGCCTCGCCGTCGATATCCATCGAGAGTCTTTCCAGTCCCTTTAACATGATCTCGTGCAGTTCCCCCTCGGACATGCGGGGCATGGGAATCTGTACGAGAGCCCGCTCGACAGAAACATGTTCCTGAATAAGCTCATCGACGGAGTCGGCAACACCAACCAACACAAGCGTTGCGCCGACGGAATGGTCGGACAGTGTCTTGATCGTGTCGGCGAAGAGCGCGGTGGTTTGGCCCTTCGGTAGCCGGTCGAACTCGTCGATGATGACGATAAGGAGCGCTCCGCGGCTCAACATCATGAGGACTTTGCGAACATCATGTGGGGTGACCGTCTCGGGCAGATGATCCGCGAGGTTCTCGGTTTGGAGTGACGTTTCCGCCGCGAAGCCTATACCCCTCACCGCACGCGATATCTCGATTTCCGTCAGAATTTTCCGCCACAGCGATGAAAAATTATCCGTCACATCGCAGTTCACCCGCGGTGCGATGACCTGTTGGCCGCGCGCTTCCAGATAGTCGGAGAGCACGTTCGCGAGGGATGTCTTGCCAACGCCACGCTCGCCAAAAATCATGGCGTGCTGGCCCCGCTGGATAATGGCGTCGATCACGGACCGGAGTTGTGACGTCCGCCCGGCAAACAAAGCCCACTCATCTATCGGTGCCGCCGGGCTAAAAACGGTTCCGGCGTCGAAAGCCAGTTGAGCGAATTCTTCGGATCGTGGCATGGCTGGGCCCATTCACCGCGAGAGCGAGTACCAACGCCTTACGAAAGCGCTAAGTTACTACAAGTCTTTGCCATATCTCTACAAGTTTTGCCTTGAAATTACAAGTCTTATGTCGTACGCCTACACGACCCCGATCATTTCCACAAGATCGGGGGGCGCCTGGTCCCAGGGCAAGCGCCCAGGCGACCACCGGGCCGGTCCAGGCTAAAATGCCCGCCAACCAGGAAGCCCAAATGAAAATGCGGCACTACGACGCCCGACGCGCAGCTAACCCGTCTCCAATGAGCGCCGGGCGGGGAGAGTTCGGCCGATGAGACCGCTTCGATGATCCTCGCCCGCGTCTTCGTCCCCTTCGCCTGCGGCTATTTCCTGTCCTATCTCTACCGCGTCATCAACGCCGTCATCGCCCCGGATCTGGTGGCCGGGCTCGGGCTCGACGCGGCGGAGTTGGGCTTCCTGACCAGCACTTATTTTTTGACCTTCGCCCTCTTCCAGTTGCCGCTCGGCATACTGCTCGACCGTTTCGGGCCACGCCGCACCGAGGCGGCGTTGTTGATGTTCGCCGCGCTCGGCGCCTTCGTCTTCGCCACGGCGGGCGGCATCGGCGGGCTGGTGGCGGGCCGGGCGCTCATCGGGCTTGGCGTATCGGCGTGCCTGATGGCGGCGTTCAAGGCCTTCCGCACCTTCTTCGCGGTGGGCAAGCTGCCGCTGATCTCCGGGTTCCAGATGGCCATCGGCGGGCTCGGCGCGCTTTCCGGCACGGTGCCGGTCGAGGCGGCGTTAGGCGTCACCGACTGGCGCGGCGTCTTCATCGCCCTCGGCATCGTCACCATCGCCGTCGCCATCGCCATCTTGCTCATCGCCCCGGAGAAGGAGGGCGAAGAGGCGGACCCGGCCTCGTTCGGCGAATTGTTGGGCGGCATCGGCGAAATATTCAGGAGCCGCATCTTCTGGCGGATCACGCCGCTGACGGTGGCCTCGCAATCCACCTTCCTGGCGCTCCAGAGCCTCTGGGCCGGGCCGTGGCTGAGGGACGCCGCCGGGCTCGGGCGGGATGCCGTCGCCTTACACCTGTTTGCCATCGCCGGCGCCATGATCGCCGGCTTTCTGCTGCTGGGCGCGGCGTCCGAGCGCCTGGCGCGCAAGGGCGTTCCGCCGATCGTCATGGTGGTTGGCTGTTCCGCCGTCTTCATGGTGATCCTGAGCGCCATCGTCGGCGCCGGCACCGGCGCGCCGCTTATCCTCTGGATGGGGTTCGGCTTCTTCGGCACCTCGGGCATCCTGCCCTATTCGCTGCTGTCGCAAAGCTTCCCCGCGCACCTCGCCGGGCGGGTGATCACCGGGCTCAACTTCCTCGTGTTCTCCGGCGCCTTCCTGGCCCAGTGGGGCATCGGCGCCGTCATCAACCTCTGGCCTCCAGACGCCGGCGGCGCCTACCCGGTGGTGGCTTACGACGTCGCGTTTTCGATGATGCTGGCCTTACAGGCCCTGGCGCTTACCTGGTTCGCCTTCGCCACGCTCAGGATTAGGCCGCGGAGCCGGATTTGAGGCCGATGACGCGGCCGAGCTGCGGCGGCAGTGGAAGTGGGTCGTGGGCCGCCTGGATCGCCGCCAATTTGTCCTCGATCGCCGGCGCCATCGGCGCGCTCCGGCGGGTCTCCTGACTGACATGCAAGGACATCAGCTCATTGGTCGCGGCGAGGAAGCCTTCATCGGCGTGATACATCTCATGGAAATAATGGATGCGCTTGGCGTCATGGCCGATCAACCGGGTGGTGAAGCGGAGCGGGGCACCGGCGCGGAGCTCGTGGAGGAAGAGGGTGTGCTCCTCCAGGGTGAAGGTGGTGATCTGATTCTTCTCGCGGTAAGCGGACGTCAGGCCGATGAAGTCGAGCCACGCATCGGTGGCGTAATCGAACACCACGACGTAATAGCCGACGTTCATGTGCCGATTGTAGTCGATCCACTCCTCTCGCACGCGGTCGCGGTAGGCTTCGAAGGGCGCCGGGATGTCCATGGGCTCTTACCCGGTATCGTCCCGGCGGCGGTGCCGCTTCATTGGGGCCGCGCCAGCATCCGCCCGAGCGGCCGGCCGGCGAAGACGTGGACGTGGAAATGGGGCACTTCCTGGCCACCGTCGGCGCCGGTGTTGGCGAGGATGCGATAGCCCTTTTCCGCCGCGTCGAGATCCCTGGCGATCCGGCCGACGGCGCGGAAAAACGCGGCGATCTCCCGGTCCGACGCAATTTGCGAAAAATCATCGAGCGATTCGTAGGCGCCCTTGGGGATCACCAGCACATGGGCCGGCGCCTGGGGGTTGATGTCATCGAAGGCGAGCACGTGGTCGTCCTCATAGACCTTCTTGCAGGGGATCTCGCCGCGCAGGATCTTGGCGAAGATGTTGTCGGGATCGTACATGACGGTGTCCTCGGTTCGACGGAAGGCCTCAGCCGGCCGGGGATTTCCCCGATCGGGATTTCTTTTCGGCGATGCCCGAGGTGCCCTCGCGCCGGGCGAGCTCCGCCCACACATCGGCCGGTTCGATACCCTGATCCGCCCACAGCACCAGGAGGTGATAGATCAGATCGGCGCTTTCGAGCGTGATCTTGTCCTTGTCCCCGCGCACGCCTTCGAGCACCAGCTCCAGCGCCTCCTCGCCGACCTTGCGCGCGATGTGCTTGGTGCCTTGGGCGAAGAGGCTGGCGGTATAGGAGGCCTCGGGATCGGCGCCGCGGCGGCTTTCGATGACGCCATAGAGCCGCGCGATCACATCGGCCGCCTTCTCGTCCTTATCGCCGTCGCTCACCGCCATCGGCCACCCTCCCATTCACGCCGCTTTGCCTAACAGATTTGCCCGCCGCTGTCACGATGGCGGGGCGCAAGCAGGCCTACTCCAGGCGCACCGGCACGCCCGCCGCCTTCATGTGCGCCTTGGCCTGGCGGATCGAATAGATGCCGAAATGGAAGATCGACGCCGCCAGCACCGCCGTCGCGTGACCTTCGACAA
>JADFPK010000115.1 GCA_022562375.1 Pseudomonadota bacterium | reverse complement strand
GCCCGATCACCCCGGCCTCCGCCAGCCATTCGATATAGAAGTTGTGGGGATGGAGGCTGCACTCGGGCCCGGCCTGGTCCGGCGAGCCGTAGACCACGGTCCTGCAAGTGGTGCGGAGATTCTTGAGACCGACCCCTATCACCGGGTTTTCCCGCGCGACCTTCAGCCCGCCGAGCCACACCAGGCCGTAGGGGCTCTGCCAGAAATTCCCGACGATGGAAACGGCCTTGTGTAACGAGCGGTCGGCAACCGTCGGGTTGAGGGCGAAGGCGCCGGCGACGCAAAGGCCGGCCGCCAGTAGCGCCACCAGCGAGGTGCGTCTAATCGCCGGGACCAGGACGATCATGACCGCGAGTCCGAATACCGCCAGCAGGAAAGCCATCCGTTCGCCGGTGATCAGGACCGTGGTTACGCCGGCCGCGATCGCGGCGATGGCGGTGACCTTGGCGATCAATCCCCTGCCACCCGCCACCGCCCAGAACATCACCCAGACGAGGACGGGATACATGAGCCTCATGATGTAGACGCCGACCTTCGGCGGCAACTCGACCATCGGACCGGTCAAGCGGTCGAAGGAATATTGCGGTATGCCGAAGATGTCATAGGAAAAGACGAACTGGAAGACCGTGTCGGCGGCGACGAAACCGACCGTCGCGCCGGTCGCGATCATCAACCTTTTCAGCCACACACCGTCATTCAGCACCCAGAACTGCAGGGCCGCGGCGAAAAGGACGAACCGGATCCAGGGTCCCGCCCGCCCCAGCGCGGCGCCCACATGTTCGGCGGCGAGGCTGGCCAACATCAGGTAAATCCAGACCGCCAACGCGGCCATGATCCACGGCGTCCGCGCCCACGAGAAGTCCCCGAGCAGGGCGGAGCGGATGAGAAACAGCACCGCCACCAGCGTCGCGGCGATATCGGGAGGCGCCTTGCCGATCACCAGCAACGCCGGTATGGCCAGGACGAGCACCCGCGCGACCGGCGTCAAAGCCGAAGGGATGTCCTTGGCCATCATGCCTTGGCCGTCATGTCTTGGCCGTCATGTCAGGGGATCAGCCTCTCGAATTCGGCGGCGGCCTCGGGCCAGCCCCAGCGGCGTCGATGGGCGAGCGCGCTTTGCTGCTGATGGCGCCACAGCCCGTCGTCGGTCAGCAACCTGACGGCGGCGTCGGCGAAAGCCTCCTCGTCGCCGGCGACGAAACCGGTCTCTCCGTCGATCACGCGCTCGACCACCGAGCCCAGCTTCCCGACCACGGCCGGAACGCCCATGGCTTGTGCCTCGCCCACCGCCAGGCAAAAGGTTTCGTTGACGTCGCCACGGTAAAGCATCACCCGAGAGGCGCGCAACTCCCGGCTCAACTGGGCCTTGGGCACCGGGCCGCGCAGCACCACGCCCCGGTCCGCCAGCGCCCGGGCACGGTCGAGCACCGCTTCCATGGCGCCCGCCTTGGCCGCCCCGTAGGCGCCGTAGGTGGCCGGCCCGGAAAAGATATGAAGCTCGGCGCCGGCGACACGGGGGCGGATGCGCTCGGTCCAGAGCCCGAGCAGCCAATCGAGGGATCTCAGCGGGTTGGAGGTGAATACCGCGCGCGGACCGGGTGGCTCCCCGGCCGGCTCGGCGGTCGAGAAGGTCTCGTCGATGCCGTAAGGGATGACGATGCGCCCGCCATCCGGCGCCCAACGGGGATAGGTGGTGGCGTGGTAGTCGCCGATGAAGACGATCGGCGGCCGGAGGCGCCAGAGTTTGCCGAGAAAGCGCCATTTGAGCAGGTACCGGGCCGGATTGTGGATCCAGAAAACGGTCCGCCGCGCCCCGGGCATGAGCCCCAGCAGCTGATCGCCCCGGTTGGCGATATAGATGTCGGCCGTCCGCGGCAGGCCGTCCGAGAGCGGCGCCCAGTCCACCCCGTCCCGCACCATGGGCGCGGCGCAATTGTTGCGCACCATCACCTGATGACCGCGCCGCGCCAACTCCCGTGTCAGGCAGACGACGGCCGACTCGACGCCGCCGAGCGGACGCCGCTCCATGGTCGCGCCATCGAATTCAATGCCGCCGTCGGCCAGCACGATGCGCACGCTCATTCCTCCTCGATCCTCGCCTTGAGGTAGGAAACGATCGGATAGAGACCGGCGAACAGCGCGATCAGCAAGCCATACGCGCCTTCCCTGTGCCCCTTACGGGAGACGTAACACTTGAAGAAGCGCGAAAAAATGCGCCGCACATTGGCGGCGAGCGAGCCGATGTCGCCGGAGGCGCGAAGATCCTGGGCCCTTAAGGTGGTGTAACGGTCGAAGCGGTGGATGAGCTCCGAGATATCTCGGTAAACGTAATGTTCGAGGCGATTTTCAAGACGCGGCCCCCTTCGCGCCGACAGTGTAAGCGATGGATGCACCCGCTCCGGCCCCCACGACTTGGCGCCCTTGCGGAACAAGCCGGCATAGGACGAGCGTCCCATATAGGCGCCCCAGCCGTAGCGCACCAGGCGGCCGCCGATATAGTTGTCGACCGGGATAGGGTGCCAGTCATGGTCCGACGACGCCACCGTCCGGACGATCTCCCGGGCCAGGGCTTGGGGCACCCGTTCGTCGGCATCGATCTCGAAGATCCAATCGCCGGAACAAGCCGCGATGCCGTCGTTCCGGCGCGCGCCCTCGATGTCCCAGGCCCCCTCGACCAGGCGGCCGGTGAAGCGCGACGCGATCTCCTTCGAACCATCGGTGCAGTCGTCGAGCACGACGACGATCTCATCGGCGAAACGCAAGCACTCCAGGCATTCGCCAAGCCGGGCCTCCTCGTTATGGACGGTGATGAGGGCCGACAGCTTCGGCCCCGTGGCCGGATCGGACGGCGGCGGTGAACTCATGATCGGGCGCCCCCACACCGTCGCCACAGCGCCCTTGCCGCCGCCTCGGCCGCATCGACGCTGAGGCTGTCCATCAGCGTGCCGGTCGTCCGGTAATCGAAATCGGCCGGGAACAGGTCGTCGAAGGGGATCGCGGTTCGCGCCACTTCGGTATGGGCGCCCCAGGGTGCGTAATGTTCGACCCTCGAGGGCCCGAACAGGCCGACGGTCGGGATCGCCGCCGCCGCCAGATGCATCAGCCCTGAATCGTTGCCGACGAACAGGGCGCAACGCTTGAGACAGGCGAAGGCGGTCAAAAGGTCGACCTCGCCCACCAGGTCGATCCTCCGCTCGGGCGGGATCGCCTCGATGACCGGCGCCGAATCGGGGCGTTCCGAAGCCGCCCCGAAAACCGCGACCCGGGCGCCGGGGAGGATTCCCCTGGACCCGGTCAGCCGGCCGGCCAGTTCGCTGAAATTCTCCGCCCGCCATTGTTTGGCCCGCCAGTTGGCGGTCGGGCCGAGCGCCAGCACCGGCCCGCCATCGGCAACCAGCCGCTTGGCCGCTTCTTCGTGCCTGGGCGCGGTCCAAAGGCGCGGCGCCCGAGGTTCCCCCAGTCCGAACAGTTCGGAAAGCCGGCGCACGCGGTGCACCAGCGCCGCATCCGTCTTCAGCACCCGCCTTTCGCCGGCAAGCAAAAACCAGGCGATCAGCGAAGCCCTGAGATCGACGACGAGGGACCAGTAACGAGGAGCGCAACCGGCCCAAAGCCCCAGCCAATGACGGGCGAAGGGCTTTTTCTCCATGACGATGACGCGGCAAAGATTGGGCACGGCCTCGAACAGCGGCGCCGCCTCGGGTCCGCAGGCGACGGTGATCCGGGCATCGGGAAATTGGCAAACGAGATGATCGAGAAGTCCGGTGGACAGAACCGCGTCGCCGATCCGGGTCGAGGTGATGAAGAGGATGTTCATGACGCGCGCCCTGACCGCCCGGCGCCGGCAATACCGGCGCCGGCGGGCCACCGGCGCTTTCGAATCTGGCAATGCAAAACAGCGCGACTCACCATCGGCCAACTTTATACGGCCGGTCCGAGTCCTTGCCAAGACGCCAAAAAAGGAAGTCCCGGGGCCGCCGCCGGGATGGCCGGGACCGGCCACGGCGCGAAATCATCGCGGTCAAACGATTCCATCTGATCGGATAGTACTCTTGGGCCTTGCCAATAGTGCGCTTGGGCCTTGTCAAACGGCCGCACTCGGCCTAACTCATAGCCGGTCACCATGATTGCCCTCGGTCAAAAATCCTTCGTCATTCTCGACGGGCGCGGCGTGCTCACCGTCGGCGGCGCCGATGGGCGCCAGTTTCTCCAGGGCCTGGTCTCGAACGACATCGACAAGGTCGGCCCCGAACGGGCGATCTACGCCGCCCTTCTCAACGCCCAAGGCAAGTTCCTACACGATTTCTTCATCGCCGAGGTCGAGGGAACTCTGGTGATCGACTGCGAGGGCGCGCGTCTCGGGGATCTGAAGCGCCGCCTCGATTTCTTCAAGCTGAGGGCCGAGGTCACGATCGAGGATGCGTCGGACCGCTACGCGGTGGCGGCGCTTCTCGGCGACGGCCCCGATGATTCCGAAAGCCTCCGCGGCCAGGAGGGCCAGGGCGGGCCTTTCGCCGGCGGCATCTGTTTCGTCGATCCCAGATTCGCCGGCATCGGGGCACGGGCGATCCTGCCCAAAGACGGCGCCGCCGATGCGCTCCGGGCGGCAGGGTTCACGCCGGCGACGAATGAGGATTACGACCAGGCGCGCCTCGGTTACGGCCTGCCCGACGGCAGCCAGGACCTGACGGTCGAGAAATCCCTCCTTCTCGAAAGCGGCTTCGAGGAGCTTAACGGCGTCGACTGGGACAAGGGATGCTATATCGGCCAGGAACTGACGGCGCGCACCAGATACCGCGGATTGGTGCGCAAGCGCCTGATGCCGGTAACCATCGAAGGGCCGCTGCCGCCACGCGGCACACCCATCATGCTGGGCCCCAAGGAGGCCGGCGAGATGCGTTCGGGGCGCGGCCAGGCGGGAATCGCCCTGCTCCGTCTCGAATTGGTCGAAAGGGCCAGGAAACAAGACGAGGCCTTCACCGCCGAAGGCGCCCGGCTCAAGGCCCACAAACCCGCCTGGATGGAGATCCAAGGCGATACCGAGGCCGACCCTCCGCCGTGACCGGCGACTGCCCGCCGGTTTGACCGGCCATCCCCCCGCTTTTACCGGCCACCGCCCCTAACTGCATACAGGCCACTAAGTGTGTGATTCGGCCGCCCGAAGCCAGCGATATTCGTCTTTCCCGTGCGAAATTCCTTGGTCGGGGTGAGCGCGCCAAGGGTGCTGTAACTCCCTGAAAACCACGGCCAGAAGTCCTCTCTTGACCGTCGAGCGACCGCTCATCGGCGGCGGTGTCTTTTGTAACATCCTGCAAATGCTAACCTGTTGTTAACCATAAGGGTCAAAGCTCTAGGTTGCACAGGCCCCGCTCAGGGTTCGGCGACGGCTTTTGCAGCGAGAATTTTTGGGCAATGGAACCGCAAATGACCCAGGTTGTTCAAAAAGCGCGGGCTTTCGTAAGAGAATATGCGCCCCAGGAGCGCGTGAAGGTGGTGCCCTGCGCCCCCCAGAGTTGGAACCTCCCGGCCACGGCCGACAAGAGGCTGGGCGAGGGCTATCCGCACCTTCTGGTGCTTCGTTTCGCGGTGTTCAACCTCGCGGCCTTCGCGCTCCTCGGCGCGGTTTACATCCAGGGCTGGGTCAACGTCGTCATCGAGGCCGACATCACCGGGCTGTCCCTGGCCATTTTCGCTGTCTTCCTCGGCGGTCTCGGGGTCTGCGCCGGCAAGATCTGGAAGATCAGCCGGGAGCTGGACTGCGTGCGCAATACCGAGAGCTGCTCCGCCTCGTGGGCCGCGACCTATCTCAAGGAGGTCGGCGGACGCGGATCGGGCAGCCGCGGGATCACCGCCGACGCCCTTCGCGTCAAGCTTGCCAACCGCATCGCCGTCGTGCGCCAGGTCGCCACCTCCCTGGTGCTGCTTGGACTCATCGGCACCGTGCTCGGCTTCGTCATCGCGCTTTCCGGTGTCGACCCCAAGACGGCCGGCGACGTCCGCGCCATCACGCCGATGGTCACCGCCCTCATCAGCGGCATGTCGGTGGCGCTCTACACCACCCTCGTCGGCGCCGTGCTGCATCTGTGGCTGATGGTGAATTACCGCTTCCTCGCCGGCGGCGCGGTCAAGCTGGC
>JADFPK010000114.1 GCA_022562375.1 Pseudomonadota bacterium | reverse complement strand
CGACATGGACCTCACGCAGCTGTTGGCCAGGGGCTCTTCCGGCAACACGTAAACTTGCAGGTCCCGCATCTCCTTGCGGGTCCGTCCGTAGGGCTGGCCGCGGATGAGAATCTCGCCGGTTTCTTCCTGGCGCTGCCCCGCCAACACTTCGAGGAGCTCTCTCTGGCCGTTTCCCGAGACACCGGCGACGCCGAGGATTTCCCCCTCGTTGACGCAGAGTTCGACCCCGGAGACGGCAGTCAGCCCCTTGTCGTCGCCGACGCTCAGGTCGCGGATTTCGAGGACGAGCCCGCGACGCGGCGCTTCCACGCGCGCCGCCGGCTCGGGCACGCTTTCACGGCCGATCATCATCCGCACCATGTCCCGGCGGGTGAGGTCGGCGACCTCTCCTTGGCCGACCAGCCGGCCATGGCGGAGCACGGAAACCTCGCGGGCGAAGGTTTCGACCTCGCGCAGCTTGTGGGTGATCAGGACGACGGTGATACGGCCCTCGTCCGCCATGTCGCGCATCAACCCCAGGATCTCGTCGGCCTCGCTCGGCGTCAGCACGCTGGTCGGCTCGTCCAGGATCAGGAAGCGGCTACCGAGATAGAGCTGTTTGAGGATTTCCAGTTTCTGTTTTTCGCCTGCCGCCAGGCTCGACACCGGGCGCTCCAGGTCGAGGCGGAACGGCATCGAGTTCATGAACGCTTCGAGCTTGGCCAGGTGTTGCTTCCAAAAGATGATCGCAGGCAGCCCCTCCTCGCCAAGCACCAGGTTTTCGGCGACGCTCATGGACGGGACCAGGGTAAAGTGCTGGTAGACCATGCCGAGGCCCAGGTTATGGGCCTGCTTGGGGTTGGTGATCTGGCGCGTTTCGCCGTCGACGGCCAGCGTCCCGTCGTCGGCGTGGTAGTAGCCCATCATGCATTTGACGAGAGTGCTTTTGCCGGCCCCATTCTCGCCCAGGAGCGCGTGGAACGCGCCGGGAGCGAAGTCGACGGAGACTTCGTCCAGAGCCACAAGCGGACCGAACCGCTTAGTCATATGTGCGACTTCGACGTGGGGCGGCGGCAGAGCCATGTCGGTCCGGGCCGTCATCGGCTGATCGACACTTCGCTGGGCGCCCCGGCGAGGGCGTGCTTGGTGGACGAGCTGTAAATGAGCAGGATCAGAGTCAGGACATAGGGCGCCGCCCCGTAGAGGTAGTAGTTCTCGGTAAAGCCGACGGTTTGCAGCGCCGGGCCCAATGCCGTCGCCGCGCCGAACAGCAGCGATACGTAAAAGCAATAGATCGGGTTCCAGCGGGCGAAGATGACCAGGGCCACCGCCATCAGTCCCTGGCCGCTGGACAGTCCCTCGTTCCAAGTGCCCGGGTAATAGAGCGACAGGAACGAGCCGCCAACGCCGGAGAGAAACCCTCCGGCCACGGTCCCGAGCGTGCGCACGAGATTGACGCTGTAGCCCAAGGCCGTCGCCGCTTCGGTGCTGTCGCCGACGGTCCGGAGGATCAACCCCCATCTGGTATTCTTGAGCCCCCAGGCCAGCATCGGGGCTAGGATCATGCCGATGAGGAAGAGCGAATTGATCTCCAACGCCGAGCGCACCTGCGGATAGGAGCTCCAGGCGCCCAGTTCCAGATGCGGCAGGCGGGGCGCCGAGGGATGGATGAAAGCCTTGCCCAGGAAAAACGCCAAGCCGGTCCCGAAGACGAACAACGAAATCCCGACAGCGATGTCATTGACTCTGGGCAGATTGCAGATCAACCCGTGGAGCAGCGCCAGCGAGGCCCCGGCCAGCCCGGCCACGAAGACGCCGAGCCACGGCTCGCCGGTGATTACCGCGATGCCGTAGCCGCTCATGGCGCCCATGACGAGAATGCCCTCGAGACCTAAGTTCACGCGCCCGCCCTTTTCGGTCAGGGTCTCGCCCAGGCTGACGAAGAGGTAGGGCGTCGACAGGCGAATGGCGCCACCGATCACGGCAATCAAGACACCCCACCAGCCAAGGTCATCGGCCCCCGTCATGCCGTCCGGGCCTCCCTCGGTTGCAGGAACTTGAACCGGCCGTAAGCCGTGTTGCTGGCCAGCACCATCATGAACAGCATTCCCTGCAGGACCGCCGTCGTGGCGTCGGGCAGGTCGAAGCGGCGTTGCAGGAGGCCGCCGCTGGCCGCAATGCCGCCCAGCAAGATCGCCACCAGGATGATGGCGAGCGGGTTCTGGCGGGCGAGAAAAGCGATCAGGATCCCGGCGTAGCCGAAACCGACGACCAGGGATTCGCTGGCAAACCCGTGCACCGCCATGATCTCCATGGCTCCGGCGAGGCCGGCCCCGGCGCCGCCCAAAAAACAGCAGATCACGACCATGCGATTGATGGGCAGGCCCGCCATTTGAGCGGCGCGCTGATTGCCACCGAGGATATCGACGGCGAAACCAAATGTCATCCGCCGCATCACCACGTAGAGCAAGACGCAGACGATGACGCCGACCGCCAGGCCCCAATGAACGTCGAGGCCCGGCACGGTTCCGACCATCAGGTTTTCCGGAATGCTCCAGCTGGAGGTTTTCAACACCTGCTCGTAATCCCGGATTGGGCCGGTGACGAGATGGCTCATGATAGCGATCGCGATGTAGTTCATGAGCAGCGTCGAGATGGTTTCGTTGACGCCCCGGTACTGACGCAGCGCCCCGGCGGCGCCAATCCACAACCCGCCCGCGAACGCGCCGGTCAGGCCCATGATGGCGACGCCGAGCGCGAACGGAAGGCCGCCGAGATGCACGCCGACCAAAACGGTGGCGACACCGCCGATGACCAGCGCCCCTTCACCGCCGATGACCAGAAGGCCGGCCCGTGCCGGGAGGGCCGTGCATAGCGCCGTCAGCATCAAGGGGGCGGCCTGGGTCAGGGTGCTTTCGATGGATATCTGGGTCGCGAAGGCGCCCAGATACAGGACGTAAAAGACCTCCATCGGGTCGTGTCCGTAAAGGCTTACGAAAATCCCGAAGCCGACGAGGGTGAGAAGGAGGGCGGCGGTATTGATGACCACCGCCTCCAACCCGTGATGAAAGGTCGCACTAAACACCGGCTTTTGAGCAAGAGGCCCCCATTGAACGGGGTCCGTCCGCCCGAGGCTCGCTCAGCCCACCGCGCCCTCGACGAAGAAACGGACGCCAAGCTTGAACTTGGTGTCTTCGTTGTCGATAACCTGTCCGTCCTTGAGGACGACGTTGCCCTTGTTGTCCTTGAGTGGCCCCTTGTAAAGCTTCAGGGAGTCGTCGATAAAGCCCTGCTTGGCCTTGAGGATTTCATCGCGAACCTTTTGCGGCACGGCCTTCCCGAACGGGCTGAGCCTGACCATGTTGCGCTTGAACCCGCCGCGCAGCAGGTTCGGGTATTTTCCGCCGGTCCGCCAGGCTTCGACGAAATCCGCCGCCGACGCCCAATTCCACTCGGCCCCGGTGAGGAAACCCTTCGGCGCCAGGGTACTGCAATCCGAATGATAGCCGCAGGTGTAGACGCCGCGCCGTTCGGCGGTCTCGATGGCGACTTTCGAGCTGTCGACGTTGGCGATGATCACGTCGCAGCCCTGGTCGATAAGGCCGTTGGTGGTCTCCGCCTCCTTGACGGGATCGTTCCACGACCCGGTGATCACCACGTTGCAGGTCAGGCTCGGGTTGACGGATCGCGCGCCGAGGATAAAGCCGTTGCAGTTGTTGTAGATGAAGTAGAGCGGCTTCGAGCCGATGAAGCCAATCTTGCCGGTCTTGCTCATGCGCCCGGCGGCGATGCCGCAGAGGTAATGCGGCTCTTCCATATAGCCGCGGTAGCCGATGATGTTCTTAGGGTCGCCGGGCTTCCAGATGGCGCCGATATGGGTGAACAGGACGTCCGGGTGCGCCACGGCCATTTTCTTGATGCTCTTCCAGTACCCGAACGAGGTCGCCATGATGACCGTGGCGCCGTCCAGCTGGATCATACTTTTCATGACCTTCTCGACTTCGGCGGTCTCGGGCACGTTCTCCTGTTCGACGACCTTGACGCCGTCCATCTTGGCAATCTTGCGGGCCGCGTCCCAGTGCGATTGGTTCCAGCCGAAATCCTGGCGCGGGCCGACGTAAATGAACCCGACGGTGATCGGTTTCGCCGCCGACGCCATCTTCGGCAATAAGGCGAACAGGCTACTGGCGGCGATCACGTTCGCCCCGGTCCGCACGACTTCACGACGGCTGATACGACGATGAATTGACATTGAATACCTCCCCCTGTTTTCCTGGGCGTTGAAAGACGGTGAATCGCACATATTCGGGCGCGCCCACCAACAATTTTTTTAAGTAAACAGTCTCTTACTTATTGAACTCTGAGTCAACGGGTGTTCCAATGGAATCATAACCACAAAAAGCCATGATCTTACGCCGATAGAGGCGCCGATGAAAAAAGACACCGCGACGGAACCCGGCCACGACGCCGAGGAGCCGACCGCCGGTCGGAGCGGCGGCGGAAACCGGGGCAGGCCTGCACGGCGCCGGCAAAAACGCAATGCCATCGCGTCCCGGAAAAAGATCCTGGTGGCCGGGTTGAAAGAGTTCTGCGCCAAGGGTTTCGATGGCGCCAGAATAAACCAGATCGCCAGACGGGCGCGGTGCAACATCCGTATGATCTACCATTACTTCGGCAGCAAGGAGAGCCTGTACCTGGCCGCCCTGGAACGGGTCTACCGGCAGCTTCGCTCGCGCGAGGAGGAACTCGACCTTCTGCATCTGGATCCGCTCAGCGCCATGTCGGCGCTGGTCGAGTTCACCTTCGACCACATGCTGGAGCATCAGGAGTTCATCCGCATGATCAGCAACGAGAACACCCTACACGGCCGCTACCTGAAGAAATCGAAATTCGTGCCCCAGGCCAGCACCCCACTGGTCGAGACGATCAAGGACCTGCTCCGGCGCGGCCAGAAAGAGGGCGTCTTTCGTAAAAACGTCGACCCGATTCAGCTCTATATCTCAATCCTGTCGCTGAGCTATGTCCACGTGTCGAACCGCCACACCCTGTCGATAACGTTTCAACAGGACCTGAGCGATCCAAAATGGCTGGCGGAGCGGCGCCGGCATGCCCGAGAGGTCATCCTCGGATTTCTCCGTTCGTAAATTTCTCACGCCGGCGAATGGCACGGCGAATTACCGTGATCCGCATGTTCTTTACGGTATCTGCCCATGGTAGCTTGCCCGCCAACTCACGGGTGATCTTGGCGAGCCGCGCCAGATCCCGCCGGTGGGTGTGGGTGACGGCGACCTGTTGACGCGCCGCCGCCTCGATAATCTCTTCCTCGCGCGCGTGAGCGTCCGTGTCGTCAACGGGCGCGGACGATTTTGCTGGTGCGCACCGCTGTTTCCTTGGCTTTCGCGGCCTCCTTCGTCAACTAACAGCCGTCAACCGTCAACTAACGCCGTCAACCTCGTCAACCACCCCGAAGATCGGCTGCCTTCAGTCCTCTGTTAGCTGTTCTCATATCTGTGCCATCCTCGGTCACGGGTGCAACAGTCGAAGAAAAATTTTTCTCGTTCATTTTTCGGCCCATAACCGGCGGATCACATGGCCGCCATTCGGTCATCTGCGGAGCGCGCCGCCGGAGTCCCGGATCAGCGGCCAGGGGTCCTTGTGCTTTCCTTTCAGCATATAGAATTCGCCATCGGGCGCGAGAACGCCCAAGGCGGTCGCCGCCGATTGCAGGCGCGCGGCCCAGAACCAGAACACTTCCTGGAAATAACCGGCGTCGGGCTCGATCTTCAAACCGACGGTCCCCTTGAGTTGGGCCAATTCATCGTCGGCGGCGAGGTGAAACACCAGACCTAGGCCGTCCTTGCTGATCTTCAGCTCGCGGAACGCCGAGGCGACGTTGCCCCTGGTCTTGGTCCGCAAGGTTATGCGCGCCTCGCCGACGCGCCGTCTTGCCGCCGTCATTCGCTTGAGTTTTCCGAGCTGGCTGGGGCGAAGCCTGAAGGCGCGGTCCTTGCGGATGGCGCGCCCGAGCTCCGGCGTCAAGGGAATCTCATCGTATTCATAAAGCACCGCCCACTCGCCGATGACATTGCCGACGGCGATCGAGACCGCGTCCGAGGCCCGGGCGGCCTTCGCCTCCCGCCCCTGGGGTTCACTTTTGCCCTGG
>JADFPK010000113.1 GCA_022562375.1 Pseudomonadota bacterium | reverse complement strand
GCGGCGGCCGCCTGTTCAACGTCATCTCCATCACCCAGGCCTATCCCGGCCACGCCAAGCAGGCGGCGATGCTGGCGGCCAACTGCCACGCCGGCAACTATCTCGGCCGCTGGGTCATCGTCGTCGACGACGACATCGATCCCTCGAACCTGTGGGACGTGACCTGGGCGATGGCGACGCGCTGCGATCCCGACGAGGATATCGACATCATCCGCAAGGCCTGGAGCGGGGCGCTCGATCCGCGCAAGAGGGTCGGCGACAACTTCAACTCCCGGGCCATCGTCGACGCCTGCCGGCCGTACGAATGGAAGGACGAGTTCCCGCCGGTGGCGGAATCCAGTCCCGATCTCAAGCAAAAGACCTTTGAGAAGTGGAAAGACCTGCTGGATTGACCGGTGGGGCGGGGCGCGCCGCCGGCGCGCCCCTTTGCCATGAGCATGCCTGAAGCGAAACTGCCCGAGAGTTGGGGCAAGGGCAAACCGTTCGGGCGGTCCTTTTGGGTGTTCGCCGTCCTCGCCGTCCTCGCCGGCGTGCTTTGCTACCGGCTCAAGGGCACCGACGCCTTCATCGGCGCGCTTTCCAGTGATCTCGATCTGTTCATGATCGTGCTTCCGCGCATGGCCGCGGCGATGTTGATGGCGGGTCTGGTCCAGGTGATGTTGTCGCGGGAGTTCGTCGCCAGATGGGTCGGCGGGCAATCGGGCCTCAGGGGGATCTGCATCGCCGAGATCGCCGGCATCCTGACGCCGGGCGGGCCGATGACGTCCTTTCCCCTGGTCGTCGCCTTCCACATGTCGGGCGCCGACCGCGGGGCGCTGGTCGCCTATCTCACCGCCTGGTCGCTGTTGGGCCTGCAGCGCATGCTGGTCTGGGAAATCCCGCTGATGGGCACCGAATTCGCCTTCCTGCGCCTGCTCTCCGGCCTGGCGCTGCCGATCATCGCCGGGCTGATCGCCCGCAGGCTGCCGTTCGGCGCCGCCGGCGGCAAGGCGGAGGACGCCTGACATGGTGGGCCCGACCGCCGTCATCTTGTGGTTGATGGTCGCCGGCCTCCTGGTGGTGGCCTATCGCCAACCGGAGAAGAAGCACCTTCTCGGGCTTCGCGTCGGCGTCAATATCATCGCCGCCAACACCCCCCGGATCGTCATGGCCCTGCTGATCGCCGGGTTCGCCAGCCAGATACTGCCGAAGGAGCTGGTGGCCGAGTGGATCGGCGGCGATTCGGGCATTCGCGGCATCCTCATCGCCTCGCTCATCGGCGGCTTCATCCCCGGCGGCGGCATCATCTCCTTTCCCGTCGCCGTCGTCCTCTACAAGGCCGGCGCCGATGTACCGCAACTGGTGGCGTTCCTCACCTCGTGGTCGGTACTGGGCATCCACCGGGTGTTCATCTTCGAGGTGCCGATGTTGGGGGCGCGGTTCGCCGTGATGCGGCTTACGGCGTCGTTCCTGTTGCCGCCGTTATCCGGGGTGATCGCGGCGGTCCTGGTGGCGCTGGCGCAGAACCGGCCGCTGCCGCTTTAGCGGATAATGCTTTAGAGAAGGAAAGTGTTAATCGAACCCGAAAGCCTGGAAAGATCATAAAATACTGTCGGCAAGCATAAGATGCTGTTATAAGGGTCTAAATATAGCGAAACAATAAACTGACGCCGTATTCGTCGCGCGCGCCGGGCCTGTTCAACGAACACTACATCGCGGGGAGAGCGAGACATGAAAGCGTTACGTACCCTCATCAGTTTAGGCGCCATCGGCGTCCTGTTCGGCGCGGCCTTGCCGCAGCCGGTCCAGGCGGATGCGGTGGCGGACTTCTACAAGGGTAAGACCATTACCCTTTATATCGGCTACAGCGCTGGTGGCGGCTACGACACTTACGCACGGACCATAGGCCGGGTGATCGGCAGGCACATACCGGGCAACCCGAAGGTCGTCGCCAAGAACAAGCCGGGCGCCGGCAGCCTCAAGCTGGCGAACGAGCTTTACAATTCCCTGCCCAAGGACGGCACCGTCATCGGCACTTTCGGCCGGGGCATGGTCATGGAGCCGCTGTTCGGCAACAAGAAGGCAAGGTTCGATCCTTCCAAGTACACCTGGCTCGGCAGCGCCAATAACGAGGTCAGCGTCTGTATCGCCTGGCACGAATCGCCGATCCAGACCTTGGAAGACTTCCTGACCAAGCCGATGATCGTCGGCGGCACCGGACCGGGCTCCGACACCGACGTCTTCCCCAAGGTGCTGAACAACGTCCTCGGCACCAAGCTCAGGCTGGTGACCGGCTATCCCGGCGGCAATGACATCAACCTGGCGACCGAGCGCGGCGAGGTCCAGGGCCGCTGCGGTTACTCCTGGTCGTCGCTCAAGTCGCGCTTCCCCCAATGGCTGACGGGGAAGAAGGTCCAGATCCTGTTGCAGATGTCGACGGCGAAGCATCCGGACCTGCCGGACGTGCCGTTCGTGATGGATCTCGCCAAGACCGAAAAGGACCGCAAGGTTCTCGAACTCATCTTCGCCCGCCAGGCTTGGGGCCGCCCGTTCGTGGCGCCGCCGGGCCTGCCGGCCGACCGGGCCAAGGCCCTGCAGACGGCGTTCATGGCGACGATGAAGGATGCGGACTTCCTCGCCGACGCCAAGAAGCAGAAGCTGGAGATCGCGCCGATCAGCGGCGAGAAGATCAAACAGCTCATCGCCGCGCTCTACGCCTCGCCCAAGGACCTCGTCGAGGCGGCCAAGGAAGCGGCGGAAAAGACCGGGAATATCAAGATCACCAAGGTCGTCATTCCGATCGAGACGGTCAAGGGGACGATCACCAAGATCCAGCGCAAAGGCCGGCGCGTCTCGTACAAGGGCGGCGGCAGGAAGGGCAAGCTAAGCGTCAGTGGCCGGCGCACCAAGGTCTCCATCGGCGGCAAGAAGGTCAAGCGGAAGAACCTCAAGGTGGGCATGAAGTGCGAGTTCACCTTCCAGGCTTCCGCGGCCAAGAAGATCGACTGCGAGTAAACGGGAGGGAAGACCTCGAAGGGGCCGCGGTCCCGGGTGCGGTTCGTGATCGAACCCGGGACGGCGGCCTTCATTTTGCCGCCACGGCCCCGCGCATCCCGCGATTTCCAGACTCGAGACCTTCGTGAGGGCATCTCCGCCGGATAAGTTCGGTCTGTCGGCGGGCTCGGGTTCCACCGCCAGCGCCAAGGCATGCGTGGTCGGGACCGTCGGTTAAAGAGGAACGAATGGCTGTCAAAAAGAGTGCCGGGGGCAAGGCCAAGACCTTTCGCCAACCGATCAGGACGCCGAAGAGGCCGAAGGTGGTCCCCGCCAAGCGCCGCTGGGGGGCCGACGTCATCGTCGACATGCTGCACCGCTACGACATGCCCTATGCGGCGCTCAACCCCGGCGCCAGTTACCGGGGGCTCCATGATTCGCTGGTCAATTACGGCCAGAACTATCCCCATATGATGCTGTGCCAGCACGAGGAGACCGCGGTCCAGGTCGCCCACGGCTATGCCAAGGCGTCGGGCAAGCCGATGGTGGCCATCGTCCACAATCTGGTCGGCCTGATTCACTCCAACATGGCGATCTATTACGCCTATATCGACCGTGCCCCGATCTTCATCATCGGCGCGACGGGTCCGATGAACGAGACCAAGCGGCGCCCCAAGATCGACTGGATCCATTCCGCCAACGTCCAGGGGTCGCAGATCCGCGACTACACCAAGTGGGACTACCAGCCCTCGGTGGTCGACGGCGTGCCGGAGGCCTTCACCCGCGCTTATTCGGTGATGATGACCCAACCCCAGGGGCCGATCTATATGTGTTACGACGCCTGGCTCCAGGAGGCGCCACTGGATCACAAGGTGGCGTTGCCGTCCAAGGACGCGGCCCGCGTGCCGGCGCCGATGGCCGCGGACCCGGCGGCCCTGGATCAAGCGGCGGAGATGCTGGTCGCGGCCAAGAAACCGGTATTGCTGGCCGAGTTTGTCGGCCGCAGCGAGGCCGGCTTCGATGCCCTGGTGAAGCTCGCCGAAACCGTCCAGGCGCCGGTGTATGACCTCGACACCAGGCTCAATTTTCCCGGCTGCCATCCGCTGAACATGAGCATGGTGGACGATATCTTCACCGACGCCGATCTCGTCGTCGGCCTCGATGTCCGCGACTGGGAGCGGCCGACGAGCAAGCTTTCCTCGACCACCCGCAAGGTCGAGAGGATCACCCCGAAAGGTTGCCGCTTCGTCGATATCGGCTTCGGCGATCTGGAGATCAGCGCCTGGGCGCTCGATTACCAGCGCCACCTCGACGTCGATCTCAGGATCATGGCCGACACCGACCTGGCCATTCCGGAGCTGACCAGGCGCTGCCGCGCTCTTCTCAACCGCAATGGCGCACTCAAGACCCGGATCAAGCGGCGCGGCGCGCGGATCGCCAAACGGCACCAGGCGGCGCGGCGGCGCTGGGCCAAGGAGACCCGCAAGGGCCGGAACGACCGCCCCCTTCGCCTGCCCGTTCTCGCCGCCGAGGTGTGGGAGGCGATCAAGGACGAGGACTGGGTGCTCACCGCCGGGACGCTGGATGACTGGGCACTGAAGTTGTGGGATTTCGACAAGCACTACCGCCATGCCGGCAAGTCGCTCGGCACCTCGACCCAGATCGGCATCTCTCTCGGTGTCGGTCTCGCCCACCGGGACAAGGGCCGCCTTGTCGTCGACTTCCAACCCGACGGCGATTTGATGTTCGACGCCGGCGCGCTTTGGGTCGCCGCCAAGCACAACATCCCGATGCTGGTGGTGATGTACAACAACCGGGCGTATTACAACGACTGGGAGCACCAGATCCGCATGGCGAAGCAGCGTAAAACCCCGGTGGAGCGCGCCTATATCGGCATGGATCTCAGCGATCCCGACCCGGATTTCGCCGGCCTCGCCCGCTCCTTCGGCTGGTATGCCGAGGGGCCGATCGATCACGCCAAGGATGTCGGACCGGCGCTCAAGCGCGCCATCGCGCGGGTCAAGGCCGGGCAGCCGGCGCTCCTTGACACCATCACCGAGAGAAGGTGAGGGGCACCGAAAGAAGCTGAGGGGAGGTCTCGGGACTGGACGCATGATGAAATATTTGTTTTCATCCCCGGGTCTTGATGAAGGAGGCCGGAGACGGGCGCGATCCGTTCCGACCGGCCCCGCGCATAGGTTTGACGGGAGGCGGCGCTGAAGCGGAAGCGGCGAATTATCGTGGGTATGTCCGGGGCTTCCGGGGCGATCTACGGCATCCGGATGATGGAGGCGCTGGGCGCCGCCGATGATGTCGAGATTCACCTCATCATGTCACCCGCCGCCGGCCAGACCATCGTCGATGAGACCGACTGGAAGGTATCCGAGGTCAAGGCCCTGGCCGACGTGGTGCATAGCCACAAGGATATCGGGGCGTCGCTGTCCAGCGGCTCGTTCCGCACCGCCGGCATGGTGGTGGCGCCGTGCTCGGTCAAGACCCTGTCGGGCATCGTCAACTCCTATGACGAGAACCTGATCGTCCGCGCCGCCGATGTCTGTCTCAAGGAAAAGCGCCGGGTGGTATTGCTGGTCCGCGAGACGCCGCTGCATCTCGGGCACCTCGAGCTGATGGTCCGGGCCGCCCAATTCGGCGCGGTTGTCATGCCGCCGGTGCCCGCCTACTATCACCGGCCGAAGACCATCGACGATATCGTCAACCAGACGGTGGGCAAGACGCTCGACCTGTTCGACGTCCCCCACGATCTTTTCCGGCGTTGGAAGGAGACGGCGCCGACCGAGGTGGAAGTGTAGGTCTCTTAACGCGAACCGGCCCGTGGCGCGCCGAAGGCGTGTCCGGGCCAAAGTTTGAAAAAGCATAACAATCCGGCCTCAAGGCCGGTCAACAGGGTAGGTAGTGATGGAAGTCGACATGCTGTATGAGGCGGGCCAGGCCCTCCTCATCATCGCCAATCCGACGCGCCTCTTCTTCCTCGCCTCGGGGGTGATGATCGGCCTCATGCTGGGGGTCATTCCGGGCCTTGGCGGTATCGTCGGCATGGCGCTGTTGCTGCCCTTCACTTTCGACATGGACCCTTACACCGCCTTCGCCTTCCTGCTCGGCATGGGTTCGGTCACCACCACGTCGGACACCATTCCGGCGGTGCTGTTCGGGG
>JADFPK010000112.1 GCA_022562375.1 Pseudomonadota bacterium | reverse complement strand
GACGCACCTTGACATGGATGAACAGATGGACCCTGCGCGCCATCACGCGCTCGAGTTCGGCCCGCGCCGCCGAGCCGATGGACTTGATCCTGGCCCCTCCCTTGCCCAGCACCATGGCCTTCTGGGTCGCGCGGCGGACATAAAAGGTCTGCTCGATGCGCACGGAGCCGTCGTCCCTCTCCCGCCAGTCCTCGGTCTCGACGGTCAGTGCATAGGGTAGCTCCTGATGGAGCTGCAAGAACGCCTGCTCGCGGGTGATCTCGGCGGCGAGCAGGCGCAGGGGAATGTCGGAGAGCTGATCCTCGTCATAGAGCCACGGCCCCTCGGGCACGATCGTCGCCAGATGTGCGCGCAAATCCGCGACCCCGTCGCCGGTGAACGCCGAGATCATGAAGGTGTCGCTGAAATTCCCCACGGCGTTGAGCGCCGCCGCCAACTCCAGCAAGGCCGGACGCTTCACCAGATCGATCTTGTTGAGGACCAGGATGGCCTGGCGCCGATGTTTCTCGAGGCCCTTGATTATGGCCAGGCTGTCGCCGTCGATGGCGCCCCTCGACTTGCCGAGGCAAAGGGCGGTATCGACGAGCAGTACGACGATATCCGCGTCCGCCAGCCCGCCCCAGGCGGCGGCGACCATGGCCCGCTCGAGGCGCCGCTTGGGGACGAAAATCCCGGGGGTGTCGACGAAGACGAGTTGGGCCTCGCCGGCGATGACGATGCCGATGATACGGCTGCGCGTGGTCTGGACCTTCGGCGTGACGATGGAGACCTTCGACCCGACGAGCCGATTGAGCAGTGTCGACTTTCCGGCATTGGGCGCGCCGCCGAGGGCGATGAACCCGCAACGGTTGGGCGCCGGCGGCGGCCCTCCCGCATCGGGCCGCTCAGCCGTCATCGCCCTTGGCGACCGCCCGCAACATTTCCCCTGCCGCGCCCTGCTCGGCGGCCCGCTTCGATCGCCCCGTGGCCTCGGCCGGCGGATGCCCCTCGACGCTGACGCGGACGGTGAAGATCGGGCTGTGAGGCGGTCCCTCGCGGGCCAGGGTTTGGTAAACGGGCAGGCGCAATTTACGCTCCTGGGCCCATTCCTGGAGCCTCGTCTTGGCGTCCCTCGGCGGCTTGTCCGTCGCCGCCATCAGGGGCCCCCAGTAACGGACGATGAAGCGGCTGGCTGTCTCGAGGCCGGCATCGAGATAGAGCGCGGCGATGATCGCCTCGCAGGCGTCCGCCAGCAGCCCCGAATTGGACCGGCCGCCCGATTTCTCCTCGCCCGGCGCGAGGACGAGATGGCGCGCCAGATCGATTTTCAAAGCCACTTCCGCCAGGGCCTCGCGGCGTACCAGCGCCGCGAAGCGTGGCGCCAGGGATCCCTCATCCTCGTCCGGAAACCGCTTGAGGAGAATATCGGCGATGATCAGACCCAAGACCCTGTCGCCCAGGAACTCCAGGCGTTCATAGCCGAAGCGGTTGGCGTTTCCGCACCCGGCGGCGCTCTTGTGGGTCAGCGCCTCGATCAGGAGATCCCGGTGGGCGAAGCGATGGCCCAAGGCCTCCGACAGCGTACCGATATCCGCCTTCCGGCCCGCCACTAATTGATCTTCTGGAACAGCCGGGAGAACCGAACCGCCCCCGGCCATTTCCAGACTTCCCAAATATTCGCCGAACCGTTGCTCGAATAGAACAGGAATTCGGCGCGCCCGACCAGGTTCTCCGCCGGGATGAAGCCGACATGGTCCAGCACCCGGCTGTCCAACGAATTGTCCCGGTTGTCTCCCATGGCGAAGTAATGGCCGGGAGGCACCGTATAGACCGGGGTGTTGTCGAGGCCGCCAAACTCGGTCATTTCGGCGACCGTATAAGACCGGCCGTTGGGCAGTGTCTCCAGATACTGCGCCATGGCGACGACATTTCCGTATTGGTTCGGCGCCACGTAATCGGCGATTCGCCGGCGGCTGACCGGTTCGCCATTGACGGAGACGACGCCATTCCTCACCTGGATTTTGTCGCCGGGCAGGCCGATGATGCGCTTGATATAGTCGGTCTCGTTGTCGCGCGGCAGTTTGAAGACGGCGATGTCGCCACGCTCGGGCTCAGCCCCGAGGAGGCGGCCGCTGAACGGCGGCAAGCTGAACGGAAACGAATGCCGGCTGTAGCCGTAGGAAAACTTGGAAACGAACAGGTAATCGCCGACCAAGAGTGTCGGGATCATCGAGCCCGACGGGATATTGAAGGGTTCGTAAGCGAAGGTGCGCACGAGGACGGCAATGAGAACCGCGTAAACGATCGTCTCGATGGTTTCGCGAAGGCCACTCTTCTTCTTTTTTCTCATTAAGTATCCCTTACAACTTACTGAAATTCAACGAGTTATCTTGTCAAAATGTTCCAGGGCCGGACAATCAAGCCAGCGTCCCCGCCGTTTGTCAAGCCGCGGATGGGACCCCGGCGCAACGTTACCCGTCCTCCGGTTCGGCGGAGATAATGACCACGGCCTCGGCCAAGGGCGATTCATCGGTCATCGTCAGATCCACCTGCGCCACCATCCCTGCGGGCGTCAACTCTTGAAGCCGCTTCCTGGCGCCGCCGGTGAGCTTCAAGGTCGGCTTGCCCGAGTCGAGGTTGACGACCCCCATGTCCCGCCAGTAGACGCCACGGCGTATGCCGGTGCCCAGCGCCTTGGAACAGGCTTCCTTGGCGGCGAACCTCTTGGCGTAGCTGGCGACACGGCCGGCGCGGCGCTCCGACCTTTGACGCTCGATATCGGTGAAGATGCGGCCGAGAAAACGCTCGCCGAACCGTTCGATCGTGCGTTCGATCCGGCGGATATCGATGACGTCGTTTCCCAATCCAATGATCATCCAATACTTACTTTCATAGCAGGGCGCGACATATGATCGTCTTTTCGCGCCGCCTCAGGGGTGGAGGCGTCCGGCCTCCTGGGCGTTCCCATGGACCGCGAGGCCGGCTCGGTGACCTAGGGACGGGGCCGGGGATGAGCCTCGGAGCGGGCCTCGTCCATCAAGGCGCGCATATGCTTGATGGCGCCGCCGAGGCCGCTGAATATGGCCTCGCCAACCAGGAAATGCCCGATATTCAACTCGACGATCGTCGGGATCGCCGCCACCGGCCCGACCCTATCATAACTCAGGCCATGCCCGGCGTGACATTCGAGCCCCAGACCCCGGGCCTTCTCCGCCGCCCGCGCCAGGCGGCCGAGCTCATGCGCCACCGCCCCGCCCGAGGCGTCGCAGTAAGAGCCGGTATGGAGTTCCACCACCGGCGCGCCGAGCCCCTTGGCGGCCTCGAGTTGGACGGTCTCGGGGTCGATGAACAGGGAGACCCGAATGCCGGCCTCGCCGAGGGCCGAGACGTAAGATGACAGGTCATCGCTGCCGGCGGCCGCGTCGAGCCCGCCTTCGGTGGTCAGCTCCTGGCGTTTTTCCGGCACCAGACAGACGGCGTGGGGCTTGTGCCGCAACGCTATGGCAAGCATTTCAGGGGTCGCCGCGATCTCGAGGTTGAGCGGCAAATCGATCTCTTCGCTCAGCCTCTCTATGTCGCCGTCGGAGATGTGGCGCCGATCCTCGCGCAGATGGGCGGTGATCCCGTCGGCGCCGGCCTCGGCCGCGATGTGCGCCGCGCGCAACGGATCGGGATAGCACCCGCCGCGCGCGTTGCGGAGGGTCGCGACGTGGTCGATGTTGACGCCAAGGCGCAGCCTGGCGGTCATGATCCCGCCTCCCGGGCCGCCGATGCCTGTCTTTTTCGCCGCCGCTCGCGGCGGCGCAAGCGGCGGTGATGATAGCCCTCGACCATGCGCCGCACCGGCCAGTAAAAGGCGATCCAGGCGACAATACCGGTCGGCAGGCTGCCCAAAAACATCGGCAGGAGCACGCGCTCGGGATTGTCGAATATGAAGGAGATGCTGAAATCGGCGGGCAGATCGACGTGGCCCGAGCCCAGCATCCAGCTGCCGAGCCGGTAGCACCATAGCCAGATGAACGGAAACGTCCACGGGTTGCCGACCACCGTGCCGATGGCGGAGGCCAGTATATTGCCGCCGATCGACCACGTCAGCAACGCCGCCAAGGCGAAATGAAAGCCGATGAAGGGGGTGAAGGAGACGGCGGCGCCGAAGGCGATGCCGACGGCGATGCCATGAGGCGTGCCCGGCAGGCGGCGAACCCGGTGGACGAGATAATAGCTCGCGCGCCGCCAGCCGGCCCGGGGCCAGAAGAACTCACGGACCCGGTGTAACAAGTCTGGTTTATGGCGCCTTCTGAACAGCATCCTGACGCTCCCGGGTGCTCTAGGCCCCTAGGCCCGCGCCCGGGCCACCGAGTTGATGGCCGGCGTCGCCCTGAGCGCGGCGATGATGTTCGCGAGGTGCTTCACGTCCGCCACCTCGACATCGATCACCATGTCGAAGAAGTCGGTCGAGCGGTGGGTGATCTTGAGATTCTGGATGTTGCCCAGGTTCTTGGCGATCACCGTGGACAGGCTGCTCAATGCGCCCGGTTCGTTGATCACCACCACGTTGATGCGCCCGACATGCTGTTCCTCATGTTCGGTGTCCCAGGCGACGTCGAGCCAGCGCTCCGTCAAATCGGCGAAGCTTTCCAAGGTCGGGCAGTCGATGGTGTGGACGGTGACCCCCTTACCCTTGGTGACGATGCCGACGATCCGGTCGCCGGGCAAGGGATGACAGCAATTGGCGTAATGCAAAGCCATGCCCGGGATCAGGCCGCGCACGGAGATCGGCCCCGCCGCGTCCTTCGCCCGCTTCTTGGTGCGGGCGCGGGCCAGGCGGATGATGTTCATCGCCCTGCCCTCGGATTTGATGCCGGGGAACACCGCCGTGACCACCTCGCGCCCGGTGTGAAGGCCGGAGCCGACGGCGGCGACGAGGTCCTTGGCGCTATCGTGCTTGAAGGTCTTGTGCACGTCCTTCAGCGCCTTGTCGGTGTACTCGAACCCTTCCTGCCGGAAGGCCTTCTCGAGGATGGCGCGGCCGAGCGTGAGATATTCATCCAGTTGCTTGGAACGGATGAAACGGCGGATGCGGGCCCGCGCCTTGCCGGTGACCACGAAGCGTTCCCAGGTCGGTGACGGCGTCTGGGCCTTGGAGGTGACGATCTCCACCTGGTCGCCGTTGGAAAGCTGGGTTCTCAGCGGCACGGTACGGCCGTTGATCTTGGCGCCGACACAGGTATCGCCGATTTCCGAATGTACGGCGTAGGCGAAATCGACCGGGGTGGCGCCGCTGGGCAGGGAAATGAGATCGCCCTTAGGCGTGAAGCAGAACACCTGATCCTGGAACATCTCGAGCTTGGTATGCTCGAGGAACTCCTCGGGTCCCGAGGCGTGCTCGAGGATATCAAGCAGTTCGCGAAGCCAGCGATATTGCCGCCCATCGGTGTGACCGGCGTCCTGCTTGTACTGCCAGTGCGCGGCGACGCCCCGCTCCGCCGTTTCGTGCATCTCGCTGGTTCGGATTTGGATTTCGATGCGCTGGCGCTGGGGCCCGATGACGCCGGTATGGAGCGAACGATAGCCGTTCTGCTTGGGCGTCGAAAGGTAGTCCCTGAAACGGCCGGGGACCACCGGGTATTCGCCGTGCAACACGCCAAGGGCGCTGTAACATTCGGGGACGGTCTTGACGGCCACCCGGAAGGCCATGATATCGGCGAGCTGTTCGAAGGTGACGCTCTTGCGCTGCATCTTCGTCCAGATCGAACAGGGCGTCTTTTCGCGCCCCGAGACTTCCGCCTCGATGCCGGTCTTCTTCAGTGTCTGCTTGAGTTCCTCGATGATGCCGTTGACCAGGCCACCCTCCTGCTCGTGCAGGAAATCCAGCCGCGCCAGCACCGAAGCACGGGCGTCGGGATTGAGTTCGGCGAAAGCGCGGTCCTCGAGCTCATCCTTCATTTCGTGCATGCCGAGCCGAGCCGCCAGCGGCGCATAGATCTCGATGGTCTCGAGCGCGATCACCCGCCGTTTTTCCCCATCCTGGATGAAACCGAGGGTACGCATGTTGTGCAGCCTGTCGGCGAGTTTCACCAACAGCACCCGGATATCCTCGGACATGGCGAGGAACAGTTTGCGGAAATTCTCGGCCTGGCGGGAGTGATCCGATTGCAGCTCGATGCGGGAAAGTTTCGTCACCCCGTCAACCAGGC
>JADFPK010000111.1 GCA_022562375.1 Pseudomonadota bacterium | reverse complement strand
ATTTCGGCGACGCCGTGGCGTCCGGGGTCGACGCGCACCGGTCCCCGTTCGCTGCCGCCATAGCCGCGGGTCAGGAAATGCACCTCCCTGCCCAGCGCCTGGAGATAGGCGCCGAGCGCAAGCGCTACCGGCGTCTTGCCGGCGCCGCCGGTCACCAGGTTGCCGACGCAGATGACCGGAACCGGCGCCTTGACCGGTTCGGTCAAGGCAAAGCGCGCCGCCCCGGCGGCCCCATAGGCGTGGGCGAGAGGCGCCAGAAGCAGCGGCCAGACGCCGCCATCGCCGTGCCAGAACTCAGGGGCGCGCACGTTCGCCCTCCATGTCCTCGGGCTCGTCGGCCCTGGCCAGCGCTTCGATGAAGGGTCCGAGTTCCGCCATCACCGCGTCGATCACCCCGTCCTTGGCGGTGGCGATGCGCCGCGCCGCCTCGACGCGTCCCGCCCTGAGCCCCTCGTCATCGAGCAGCGACGCCACCGCCTCCGCGATGTCCCGGGCGTTGCCGGCTTCGATGCTGGCCCCGGCGTCGGTCATCTCCTCGACCACGGCGCGGAAGTTCTCCATGTGGGGGCCGTGAATCACCGCACAGTCGAGCCGCGCCGGTTCCAGTAGGTTCTGCCCGCCATGGGGGATCAGCGAGCCGCCGATGAAGGCGACGGGGCAGAGCCGGTAGAACAGGCCGAGCTCGCCCAAGGTGTCGGCGATATAGATTTCGGTCTCGGGCGCGATCGCATCGTTCCGGGAGCGAAGCGCGCCTTTCACCCCCGCCCGTTCAAGCGCCGCCGCGACTTCCCGCCCCCGGCTCGGATGGCGCGGCACGATCACGGTCAACAACCCCGGATGGGCTGGCGCCATGCGCCGGTGCGCCTCGACGACGATCTCCTCCTCGCCGGCATGGGTGCTGGCGGCAAGCCAAATCGGCCTGGCGCCGATCGAACGTGAAAGCCGGCCGGCCTCCTCCTCGTCCACCGGCAGGGGGCCGGAAGCGAATTTGAGATTACCCGCCGCCTTGACCGTAGGCGCGCCCAGGGCGCGAAGGCGTTTCGCCTCGGCCTCGTCCTGGGCGAGGCACAGCGCGAAACCGCCAAGCAACGGCCGGATCAGGCCCGGCCATCGCCGCCAGGCGGCGAACGAGCGCAAGGACATCCGCCCATTCAGCAGGATCATGGTGATGGCGCGCGCCTGGGTCTCGGAGATGAGATTGGGCCAGAACTCGGATTCGACCCAAAGGGCGATATCGGGCCGCCAGTGGTCGAGGAAGCGGCGCGCCCAAGCCGAGCGGTCCACCGGTACATATTGGTGGATGGCGCCGGACGGCAGCCTCTCGGCGAGCAGCCTGGCCGAGGTGACGGTGCCGGTGGTCACCAGCATGTTCACATCCCCATAATCGGTCAGGACCCTTTCCGTCAGCGGCAGGATCGAAAGCGCCTCGCCGACGGAGGCGGCGTGCAGCCAGATCAGCGGCCCCTCGGGGCGCGCCCGCCCGGCGCGGCCAAGCCTTTCTCCGAACCTGTCGCCGTCTTCCTTGCCTTGCGCCCGGCGGCGGACGAGATAGAGGCTGATCAGCGGCAGCGCGAGGGTCGTGAAGCCGCGGTAAAGCGCCGGTGTCATTGGCCTCCGCCAGCGGCCGAAAGCCCGTCGGGGCGGTCGTCCTCGCTGCCCTTGGCATCGCTCCCGGCGGCGGGGTATTCAAGCGCCTGGTCCGCTTCCGGGGCCGGTTCGATGGGTTGGGCGCCGACCAGGCGGTCGGCCTCGTGGCACAACGCATTGAGCCTGTCCTCGAGTTTGCGCCGGGCCCGCTCGACGGTCACATGATCGGCGTCGCGGGCGATCTCGATGGGATCGCCCCACAGCAAGATCCCTTTGGAGAAGGGCAGGGCGACGATGAACCGGTCCCAGGACTCGAACACGATGCGGCGCCTCGCGGCGAAAGTGATGGGCAAGATGGGGACACCCGCCATCCGCGCGGCGTTGATGGCGCCGATGCCGGCGCGCATGCGCGGTCCGCGCGGTCCGTCCGGGGTGATGCCGGTGGTGGCGCCCGAGGCCAGGGTCTTGAGCACCGCGCGCAGCGCCTCCGTGCCGCCGCGCGAGGTTGACCCGGTGATGGCGCCGACGCCGAAATGCTTGATCGTATCGGCGATGAAGCGGCCGTCCGGGTGTCGCGAGATCAGTATGTAGACCGGCGGCGCGTCGGGGTTCCGGCAATAGGGCATCATCAACAAGCGGCCGTGCCAGAAGCACACCAGGAAGGGCCGCTGCGTATCCCAGAAGCGCCTGGGGATTTCCTCGCCGATGACCTGCCAGCGGCCGGTGAAATGAATCAGCCGGATGTATTGGGCGGCAAGCGCCGCGACGACGTTGCGCGCCAGGCTATTGCGGGTCAACGAGCGGACTAGGGGCCGGAGGAGTGCCACGGCTCAGGCCCGCGCCCGCGCCGCCTCGTCCGCCGGCGCTTCCTTGGCGAACTGTAACCGATAGAGCGCGGCATAGGCGCCGCCCTTGGCCAGGAGCTCGGCGTGGGTGCCCGATTCGATGACGGCGCCGTCCTCGATGACGTAGATGAGATCGGCGCCGATCACCGTCGACAGGCGGTGCGCGATCACCAGGGTCGTGCGACCTTCCATCAACCTGTTCAAACCGGCCTGCACGGCGCGCTCGGAGTGGGCGTCGAGCGCCGAGGTCGCCTCGTCGAGCAGCAGGATCGGCGCGTCCTTCGCCATCGCCCGGGCGATGGCGACGCGCTGCCTCTCGCCGCCCGAAAGCTTGACGCCGTGTTCACCGGCGACGGTGTCGTATCCTTCCGCGAGATCGGTGATGAAATCGTCGGCGGCGGCGTTCCTGGCGGCGGCGATGACGTCCTCTTCCGTCAAGCCCGGCTTGCCATAGGCGATATTCGCCCTCAGCGTATCGTTGAACAGGCTGATCTCCTGGGAAACCAGGGCGATGTTGGCGCGCAGGCTGGCGAGGGTGACGTCGCGTACATCGGCGCCGTCGATGGTGACGGAACCGCCGCCGACGTCGTAGAAGCGCGGGATCAGGTTGAGGATGGTGGACTTGCCGCCGCCCGAGTGCCCGACGAGGGCCACCCGCTTGCCGGCGGGGACCGAAAGCGTAATACCCTTAAGCGCCGGGCTGTCCGGTCCGTAGGCGAAGGTCACGTCCTTGAATTCGATGGCGCCGCCGGTAACCTCGAGCGTTTCCGCCCCCGCCTTGTCGTCGATCTCGGGCTCGACGTCGAGTATGGCGAACACCCGTTCGGCGGCGGCGAGGCCGGTCTGCAGGCCGGCGTTGAGATTGGCGAGCTTCTTCATCGGCTCATAAGCCAGCAACAGGGCGGTGACGAACGACAGGAAATCCCCCGCCGTCTGTCCGCCTTCGATCACCTGCCAGCCGCCATAGAGGATGACGATGGCGATGGCGACGCCGCCGAGCGTCTCCATGATCGGATGGGCCGCCCCGCGCACCCTTCCGGCCTTGTACAGCAGGCGGAAGATGGCTTCGATCATGCCCTTCGCCCGGCCGATCTCATAGGCCTCCATGCCATAGGCCCTGACGTGCCGCGCGCCCTGGAAGGTCTCGCCGAGCAGCGAGGTGAATTGGGCCAATTCGGACTGGGTGGAGGCGGAGACCTTGCGCATGCGCCGGCCGATCTTGACGATCGGCAGGATCGCCAGGGGAAAGACGAAGAACGATATCGCCGCCAGCATCCAATCGCGCGAGAACATGACCGCCATCAGGAACACCAGCGTCAAAATGTCCTTGCCGGCGCTCACCAACAGATCGGCGGCGGCCATGCGCACCAGGGCGAGGTCGTTGGTGAAGCGCGACACCAGTTGCCCGGTCGAGGTGCCGTGGAAGAAGGCGAGATCCAGGCGCATGAGGTGGGCGAACATGCGGAGCTGCAGATCGGCGATGATGCGCTGGCCGACGTAGTTCATCAGCACCGCCTGGCCGTAGGTGGCTGCGCCCTTGAGCACGAAGACGCCGAACACCGAAAAGGCGATGATGAACAGCATCGCGCGGTCCTTCTCGACGAAGACATCGTCGATGATCGGCTTCATCAGATAGGCCAGCGCCGCCGTCGCCGCCGCGGTCAGCACCATGAAGACCAGCGCCAGGCCGATATGGCCGAAATAGCGGCGGATATGCTCGCGCACCAAGCGCCCCATGAGGGCGACGGTGCCCTGACCGGGTAGAAGATTTGCCGCTCTCGCGCCCTTCACCGGTTGTCTTCCTTCTGTGCTTCTTGGCTATGCTTCTTGGCGGTCTCGCCGGCCCCGGGACCATAGCACGCGCGCCGGCCCCGGGCCAACGGTTGCCATGTTCGGGTCCTCCCCCGGGGGGGGGTTATCTTACTTGCCGGCGACGGTCATGCCGTCGATGCGCACCGTCGGGGCGTTGATGGCGTAGCGGAACTCGAGATCGTCCGCCGCCGTCAGGTTCGCGAACATGTCGTTGAGGTTGCCGGCGATGGTGACCTCGCTGACCGGGTAGGCGATCTCGCCGTTCTCGATCCAAAAGCCCGCCGCGCCCCGGCTGTAATCGCCGGTGAGGGTGTTGACCCCCATGCCGATCAGCTCGGTGACATAAAACCCGGCGCCGATATCCGACATCAGCTCGGCGGGGCTAAGCGTGCCCGGTTCGAGATAGAGGTTGGTGGCGGCGGGTGAAGGCGGCGCCGAGGTGCCCCTCGCCGCGTGGCCGGTGCTGCTCAATCCGAGCTGGCGGGCCGAGCCGAGATCGAGAATCCAGGTCGCCAGCACGCCGTTCTCGATCACCTTGCGCCTCCCATTGGCGAGGCCCTCGCCGTCGAAGGGTTTGGAGCCGAGCCCGCGGGCGCGGTGGGGATCGTCGACGATGGTGACGGCGTCGGCGAACACCGCCTTTGCCATCTTGTCCTTGAGGAAACTGGTGCCGCGCGCCACCATCGTGCCGTTGATCGCGGCGCTCAGATGGCGCAGCAGGCTCGACGACACCCGGGGCTCGTAGATCACCGGCACGCTGGCGGTTTCGACCTTGCGCGCGTCGAGCCGCTTGACCGCCCGCTCGCCGGCCTCGCGCCCGATTGCCTCCGCGCCCTTGAGGTCATCGGCGTAGACCGTGCTCGAGAACTCGTAATCCCGCTCCATCTTCGTGCCCTCGCCGGCGATGACCGCCACCCCCAGGGAATGGCGCGATGAGGCGTAGGTCCGGGCGAAGCCGTTGCTTGCCGCCAGGCAAATGCGGCTCGACGCCCAGCCCGCCTCGGCGCCTTCGGAGTTGGTCACCCCCTTGACGGCGCGCGCCGCGTCTTCCGCCTCCGCCGCCCGCCGGGCAAGCTCGTCCGGGTCCGGTTCGCGGCCGTCGCAGATATCGAGATCGGGGGGATCGCCGGCCAGCTGATCAGGCTCGGCGAGGCCGCAATAGGCGTCCTCGGGCGCCGCCTTGGCCATGGCGACGGCGCGCTCGGCGATCTCCGCCAGGGCGTCCTTCGACAGATCGGTCGAGGAGACCACGGCCTGGCGCTTGCCGAGGAGGACCCTGAGGCCGAGATCGTCGCTTTCCGAGCGCTCGATCCCTTCCGGCTTGCCGAGACGCCGGGCGAGGCTGAGCGACGCGCTCCTGAACAACACCGCGTCGGCGCCATCGGCGCCGCCCCGCCTGGCGGTCGCGATGAGGTCGGTAAGGAGTTGCAGGGCGTCTTGATCCGAGGGCGCGGTGCCGGCCATGGAGGTCTCCGTCAGGGGATGAGCGAATTCGCCTGAACTTATAGAAGAAGCATGGCTTTGCGGCCAGCGCCAAGGCGGCGCGCGCGGCTTTCGGTTACCGCGCCGTGGGGTCGGCGATCAGTCCCTGACCGACGATTTCCGCCGTCGCGGCGGTTTTCCGGGCGCGCGCGAAGATCGCCGCCCTGAGCTCGGGCGCCCGCCAGTCCGGATGGGCGGCGAGCAGCCGCGCCGCCAGCGCCGCGATGCGGGGGGCGGCGAAGCTCGAGCCCGAGGATATCCCGGCGCGGCCATAAAAATCCGTCACCGGCGTTTCCTCGCCGGGCACCAGCAAGTCGACCGACCGTCGACCCCAGTTGGACCCGCGCCCGAGCCGGCCCGAGGCGTCGGCCGAGGTCACGGCGATGATGTTGCCGGCCTCGAGCGCCGCCGGGTAGACCGGCCGCGCATCGATGTCGCGGCCGTTGTTGCCGGCCGAGACCAC